>JBOHXF010000355.1:0-4882 GCA_050737455.1 Opitutaceae bacterium
ACCGTACCGAGGGTTCGAATCCCTCTCTCTCCGCCATTTCGCGATGCGAAATGGCGTCGGACCGAAGCCCGGCGGTGTAGGCGGGCAACCCCGAGGAAGGCCCCGAACCGATCGGAGAGGAAACCCCAAACGCTGGCGGCATCAGGCCGAATGCCGGCCGTCCCATCGGAGTTTCCCGGGGAACCGCCGCCGAAATCCTCGTACTATGAGCGGTTGGCCTCTTTCCTATGCTCGAAGACCCGTCATTGCCGAGCATGCTCCTCGTCGAGGACGACGAGGACGATGTCTACTTTTTGAAGCGAGCGCTGGGGGAGGCTGGGATCCGCAACCCGCTTTACGTGATCGCGGACGGTCAGGAGGCGATCGACTATCTTTCGGGCGGCGGCGCGTATGCGGACCGGGATCGCTTTCCTCTCCCGGCGCTGGTCTTCCTCGACCTCAAACTGCCGCTCAAGTCCGGCCACGAGGTGCTCGAATGGATGCGGCACCACGGGTTCGAGTCAACCACCGTCGTCGTGATCAGCACGTCGGACCTGGCGGCCGACATCCGCACGGCGTACCGCCTCGGCGCGAACTCCTACGTCGTGAAATCCTTCGCGCGGGAAAAGCTCCGGCAGCTCGCGGAGTCGATCAAGAGCTACTGGCTCGTTCACCATCGATTCGCTTGAATCAGGCGCGGACGAAAGGGGGCGATCGCCGCCTCGCATGATGCTCGCCATCAGCGGTCAACCTCTGAAGCAACCGCCAGATCGTTCTTCAGCGAACGGCTAATCCTCCTCTTCGACCGGTCGGTCGAGCTCCTCCCGGCATTCCGAAATCACCCGCAGCCAGATTTCGCGCAGGTCGAAGAGCCCCCGCCGCGTCCGAACCCGGTACTCGCGCAGGGCGCCGCTGTCCCGGTCCGTCTCATCGCCCAGCACGGCGAGCGAACGGTTGAGGGCGGCGAGCGCCCGCTTGAACAGGCTCACCGCGAGCGCATAGTCGCCGAAATCGAGCGCATGGAGCGCCTGCACCGCCTGCTCCTCACCGCGGTGCAGCGAGGCGAGATAGGGGATCGCCAGGCCCGGCGGGACCTTGCCGGGATCGACCGCCAGCAGCTCCCATGAACGCTGGATGCAGAGCATGATCGCCTTGGTCGCGACGAACACCGGATTCTTATGCAAGGTGTAGACTTCGTCCTCGCCCAGGTAATCGCTTTCGGCGTCCTCACTCTCATCCCCCCCGCCCGCCTCCGGCGTCCCCTGCGCAACGGCGGGTTCCCAGCCCATCTGCTGGGCCACGCGGTCGATCCGGTCGGGCAGCGCGCGAAACGATTCGTAAAAACCCAGGTAGCGATGGATCGCATCGTCCTGCTGGCGCAGATAGCGCTCCCAATCAAACTCGTTCCAAGCGAGATCGCCGCGCTCTTCCCAGCCATCCTCAATGGGACCCTCAGAATCGCAATTATCCATGGGTTGGCGGAAATGAGCGCCTGCACGGCCAAAAACGCAAACCAAAACCATTCCTCCTCTTGTTGGGGAAATTGACGTCCCGCGGCAATCTTCCCAAGCTGGGCGATTTGCCATGACCCACCACGCGACCGTGCATTTCGAGGGGCATGTCCAGGGCGTCGGGTTTCGCTTCGCGGTCCTGCAGGTCGCCAAGGAGTACGAGGTCGCGGGATTCGTCCAGAACTTGCCGGATGGCCGGGTCGTTCTGGAATCTGAAGGCGGTGCGGAGGACCTGGATGCGTTCGTCGCCGCGATCGAGCGGCGGATGCAAGGCTATATCCGCAAGATCGATCGCCAGACGCGCGAGCGTCCGGCCCAATTCCAGGGTTTCACGATCCGTTGAACGGGACGCCCATCGCGAAGCCTCCGCCCTGGCGGGTCTGGGTCTCGGCCGCGAGACCCCGCACGCTTCCGGCGGCAATCGCCCCCGTATTGGTCGGCTCGGCGCTCGCCGCCCGTGCGCACCATTTCGCCGGGGGGGCCGCCGCCCTGTGCCTTGCGTTCGCGCTCCTCGTCCAGGTCGGGACCAACTTCGCAAACGACTACTACGATTTCCTAAAGGGGGCGGACACGGCCGGGCGGGTCGGGCCGCGCCGGGCGGTGGCCGCCGGCTGGGTGGCGCCGAGAGCCATGCGCGACGCGATGGCGGCGACGTTCGCCGTCGCATTCGTTCTCGGCCTCTTTCTCATCGCCTGGGGAGGCATCTGGCTCCTGGTCATCGGCTGCGCGAGCATCGCGTGCGGGATCGCCTATACCGCCGGCCCCTGCCCGCTCGCCTATCTCGGGCTGGGTGACGTGTTCGTCTTTCTATTCTTCGGCCCGGTCGCAGTCATGGCGACCTGCTATGTTCAAGCGGGCTCAGCGGGCCGGGCGGCCTTCCTCGCGGCCATTCCCATCGGACTTCTGACGGCTAATATACTGCTTGTAAATAATTACAGAGATTTTGAGACGGACATCGCTGCCGGAAAGAAAACCCTGGTGGTCCGATTCGGCCGGCGCTTCGCGCGGGCCCAGCATGCTGTCTCGTTCACGGTCTCCCTGCTGATTCCCGTCATCCTCCTGATTCGCGGCGATCGGCCTTGGATCCTGCTGCCGGAATTGGTCATTCCGATCGGCTGGAGCCACATCCGGCGCCTGCGGCGAGCGCGGGATCCCGCAGCACTTATCGGCTTGCTGAGCGATACCGGGCGGCTCCTCGCCCTGTACGCGGCCTTTTTCGCGGTCGGAATCCTCGCCGGATAACCGGCACGGGCGCGGTCAAGCCAGTTGAGGTTCGAGCCGCGCCTTCAGCGCCGCCTTGGGCATGAGCCCGACGAGTTCCTGGACCTTGTGCCCGTTCTTGAAGAGCAGGAGGGTCGGAATCGAGCGCACGTTGTATTCGGCGGCGAGTTCGCCGTTTTCATCGATGTCGACTTTGGCGATCCGGATCTTGCCGTCCAATTCGATGGCCAGCTCCTCGAGGATGGGCGCGATCGCCTTGCAGGGGCCGCACCATTGGGCCCAGAAATCGACGAGCACCGGAACGGTCGAACCGGATACCGTCGGCTTGAAGCTATCGTTGGTAAGATGGGCGATTTTGTCGGACATGGTGTGAGGTTGGCAGCTCCAATACCTGAGGGACATTCCCGGGAAACGCAACCTGCGTCGGCGGCTTAGCGCGGAGTTGCCTTGTGCATGATCTCCGCGAGCTCGGCGGGCTCGACCTTGTCCAGGGCCTTGCCACGGTTTTTCAGCTCCTCGAAGGTCTTCACGACCGTCTCGGTCATCTTTTCGTGGGTCTCGGCCGAACCGCCGACGATCGCGAACTTGTCGCCGGTCGTGATCCGCTTGTGGCCGTCGTCGTTGTCCAGACCGAGACCGAGGAGTCCGGCGACCTTCCGGCGCCGCCTGGGACGCGGTTGCTTGCTGCTCACGCGGGCACGGTGTCCGGGTTTGGCGCGGATTCAAGCGGGATTTCGGGGGCGGCTTCGCCCACGATGTCGCCGAAGGCCTCGTCCTGGCGGATCCGGATCCGATTGAGGCGCGTCAGCTCCAGCAGGGCGAGGAACGTGGCGACCAGCCGCCGAAGGGTGGCGCCTTCGGGGAAGAGTTCGGAAAAGACGAAGCGGGGGGCCGATGCCAGCCGGCCGAGGAGCCACTCCATCTGGTCGGCGACCGTGACGACCTCGTCATGGATCTCGCCGACGACGAGCCGCTCGGCCAGCCGGCGCAGGACGGTGTTGAAGGTGTTCCACAGTTCGATCCGGTCCGCCCTCTGCAGCGGCCGCTCGGCCTGGGCCGCGCGCCCCGGCGCCAGCCGGTCGAACCGGCTCTGGCGCAGGAGGCTCAGCTCCGCGATCCCCGCGGCCGCCTCCTTGAACTGTTTGTATTGGAGGAGCTGGTACACGAGCTCCCAGCGCGGGTCGCCCTCGTCCTCTTCCGCGTTGGGATCGACGGCGTGCTCGCCCCGGGGCAGCAGCAGGCGGCTTTTGATCTCCATCAGGGTGGCGGCCATGACGAAGAACTCGCCGGCGAGTTCGAGGTCGAGCTCCTGCATCGAGCGCAGCGCCTGGATGTACTGCCGGGCCACGGACTCGATGGGAATGTCGTAGATGTCCAGTTCGTTGCGCCGGATGAGGAACAGGAGCAGGTCGAGCGGGCCCTCGAAGACCTGAAGGCGGATGCGCGTGTCGGAGTCCGGAACCACGCACCACCGCCTAACGGCGCCGCCTGAACGAGGCGACAAAAAAGCCGTCGCCGTCGCGGGCGGCCGGAGGAATCAGGAGGCCGGGGCAGGCGGCGCGGCCGCCGAGGCTCCGGGCCGGGGCCTCCGGCCCGAATCCCGGATGCGCCTCCAGGAAGCGGCGCGCCGTCTCTTCGTTCTCCCGCGGCGCCAGGGAGCAGGTCGCATAAAGGAGGCGGCCTCCCGGGCGGACTCGGGTGGAAAAACGCGCGAGCAGCTCCGCCTGGAGCCGGGCCCGCTCCGCGATCCGGCCGGGCGTCGTCACCCACTTGAGATGCGGGGCCCGCCTCCAGGTGCCGGAACCCGAGCAGGGGGCGTCCACGAGCACGCCGTCGTATGCGGAGGCTTCGGGCCGGTCCGTCCGCCGGACGCGGTCCGAGAGGCCGGCGCGGGCGGCGCGCCCTTCCAGCTCCGCCAGGGCGGCTGCGCGGACGTCGTGAACGTCCACGCGCCCGCGCGTCCCGAGGAGGATCGCCAGTTGGAGGCTCTTGCCGCCCGCTCCGGCGCAGGCGTCGAGCCACCGGCCGCCGGGCTCGGGGGGAACGGCCTCCAGGACGGCCTGGGAGCCCGCGTCCTGGATTTCGATGGCGCCCCGCCTGTACGCCTCGGTCGCGGTCAGATCGGCTTCAGCGTCGACGCGGATCGCGGCCGGCAGTTCGCCGTCGCGGCG
>JBOHXF010000356.1:0-13892 GCA_050737455.1 Opitutaceae bacterium
ATCAGGCGAGCACCGGCAAGCCCCAGGTCATCTTCCGCTTGCCCCGACGTCGGAGCAGCGTGCGCAAGGCGATGATCGTCGCCGGAAGTGCGTTTTTGACCCTGAAGCGCCGACGCCGGTGCGCCCGATGGCCCGCTTCAACCGGGCACCGGAATGCGGAGCGTTCGCCCGCCCGATTCGGGGGTGAAGACCGCTCCCAGCGGGTCGTCGCCGGCCGTTCCCGCCAGTTGCAGGCTCCATGAGCCCGGCAGGCGCCCCGTCAGTTCGGCCGTTACGACGCCGCGGAGTCGGGCGACGCGCAGCGCACATGCCGCCTCGCCATTAGGCCGCGGCACCTCGCACGCGGCTTCGGCGCCTTCAGCCAAGGCACACACGAGAAACCGGACACCTTCGGCGTAGTCGTAGTCGGGGCGGTCGTCCGTCGCACCCAGCGCGATCACTGCTCCCGGCCGCACGTACAGAGGCAGCCCGAAGAAGTCGTGCCGTTCCCGCCGCCAGCACCCACCCGCCGCAACGCATCCCGTGAGCAAGTGGGTCCATTGGCCGTCCGGAAGATAGAACTCGACTTCGCCATCGTCCGAAAAGACCGGCGCGACCAGCAATCCCTCGCCCAGCATGTACTGGCGATCGAGCGCCTCGCTGGACGGGTCGCCGGGAAATTCGACCAGCATGGCCCGCATCATGGGCACCCCGCTGCGGTGCGCCTGCACGGCGGCTCCGTACAGATACGGCATCAGGCGGCACTTCAGCTTGGTGAAGAAGCGCAGGACGTCGCAGGCCTCGCCATTGTAGTTCCACGGGACGCGGTAGGTGGAATTGCCATGCAGGCGGCTGTGCGATGAGAGCAGGCCGAACGCCACCCAGCGCTTGTACAGCGCGGCAGGCGGAGTGCCTTCGAAGCCGCCGATGTCATGGCTCCAGTATCCGAAGCCACACAGGCCCAGCGAGAGACCGGCCCGCAGACTCTCCGCCATCGATTCGAAACTGGACCGGGAGTCGCCGCCCCAGTGCACGGGAAAGCGCTGGCCGCCCGCATGGGTCGAACGCGCGAACACCAGCGCCTCGCCCCGGCCGCGCTGCGCCTCGAGCGCGGTGAACACGGTCTGATTGTAGAGGACGGCGTAGTGGTTGTGCATCTTGACCGGATCGGACCCATCGTGATAGACGACGTCCGTCGGGATGCGCTCACCGAAATCGGTCTTGAAGCAGTCCACGCCCATGGCCGCCAGCCGGCGCAGGTGCCCGGCGTACCAGTCCCGCGCGCCGGGATGGGTGAAGTCGACGATGGCCATCCCGGGCTGCCACTGGTCCGTCTGCCACACATCCCCGTTTGGCCGTCGCAGCAGATAGCCGCCGGCGCGGGCCTCGGCGAAGAGCGGCGAAAGCTGTGCAACATAGGGATTGATCCATACCGAAACGCGCAGGCCTCGCGCATGCAGCCGCCCGAGCATCTCCTCCGGATGAGGAAAGGCGCGCGCGTCCCATTGGAAGTCGCACCAGTGCCAATCCCGCATCCAGAAGCAGTCGAAATGGAACACGTGCAGGGGAATATCGCGCTGGCGCATCTCCTCCACGATGCCCGTGACGGTGGGCTCGTCGTAGTCGGTGGTGAACGAGGTCGTGAGCCACAGGCCGAAGGACCAGGCCGGGGGCAGGGCGGGGCGCCCTGTCAGGGCGGTCAGCTTTGCCAGAATCTCCTTCGGCGAGGGGCCATAGATCAGGAAATACTCAAGACTCTCGCCCGGGATGCTGAACTGGACGCACGCGGCCTTCTCCGAGCCGATCTCGAAGGACACTGGGCCGGTCTCGTTCACCAAGACACCGTAACCGCGGTTGGTCAGATAGAACGGCACGCTCTTGTACGCCTGCTCGCATCCGGCGCCGCCGTCCTCGTTCCAGTTTTCCACCACCTGGCCGTTCTTCACGAACGCGGTGAATCGCTCCCCCAGACCGTAAACGCACTCGCCGACGCCGAGGCCCAGTTGCTCGTGCACGAAGCGGCCACGGCCCTCCCACTCGACATACCCGATGCCGCGCGCTCCGCTCCGTGTGAGCGTCCGGCCGCCGGCGGCGAACTCCAGCGACCAGCCTCCGTCCATCGCCACTGCCGCGACCAGCGAGCCGGACCGTAGCTCGGCCCCTCGCTCCGTCTTGCGCGCTTCCACCGCATGGGCCGCCGGCGCCAGCAGCGGGATGCCGGGTCCCCGCGGCACCAGGCCCGCGAAGTGCTCGATCCGGACGCGCACGACGTCGGCCAGCGGCGAGGACAGGCGGACGGTGAGCATCGGCCCCTGAAGGGTGTCGCCATGGTGCCGGATGGGCCGGGTGGCCGCCCGCACCGTCACCGCGTCCGCTTCGATGTCGGCCCAGCGTCCCTCGGCTGCAAAGTGGGCGCGGACGCCGGGCGGCTGGAGCCAATGGCCATGGGTGAATTTCATCGGAACCACCTATTTATCGATAAATTATGTCCAGAGCAAGTACGGATGGCGCCAGCCGGCCGCGGTTCATTTCCGGAGATTCATCCATGGCCCATTGTAGGACGGCGCGCGGCCTGGGTCCAGCCGGCGAATGCGCACCCCGGCGAATAGGCTTGACGCCATGATTTAACGATATACCCGATTTATCGTTTAGCTTACCCCTCCCTCTTGCGACCCCGGAACAAACACTCCCCCGAAATGAAAAGACTGCCCATCACCTCCAAAATTCTCGCGGTGTCGGTTACGACACTCGCCTTCATTGCGATTCGCGGCATGGCCCAGACGGCGCCGGCGCCAGACCTTCAGCCCACCGGCGGCCCGGCGGCCGCGGCCGCCCCCGCGGTGCAGCCGTCCCCGTCGCCCTCGACGGAGGACCAGCCGATCGTGCTGGATCCGTTCTCGGTCACCGCCGAGAACGAGGGCTACCAGGCCGTGGACACCTTGGGCGGCGCCCGGGTGAGGACGAAGCTGACCGACACCCCCTCCGCCCTGTCGGTGGTCACCGTGAAGTTCATGCAAGACCTTGGGATCACCAATGCGCTGGACCTGCTGATCTACACCCCGGATACTGACGTGGCGGGTTTGGGCGGCGACTATTCGGGCGTCTCGTCCCGCGGATTTGGCGTGGCCGAGGCCGGAGAGAGTCAGCGGCTGGATAATCCCGGCGGAGTCAATCGCGCGCGCGGGCTGACCGCCATGGACAATACCCGCAATTACTTTGTCAGTGAGATACCTTGGGACAGCTTCGATATCAGCCGCGTCGACATTTCCCGGGGTCCGAACTCGTTTCTGTTCGGCGTGGGCAGCCCCTCGGGAATCGCGAACGTCTCGACCAACGAGGCCATGTATAAGGACGAGGGATCCGTGGCGGCGCGCACGGGGAGCTTCGGTTCGACCCGTGAGACCTTGGACTACAATAAGGTCCTCGTTCCCAACGAGCTGGCCCTCCGCATCGATCTGGTCGACGATGACACCCAGTACCAGGAGAACCCCGCTTTCAACCACACGGAACGGGCGTATGGCGCCCTTCGTTTCGATCCCAAAATATTCGCTACGGACTCGAGCCATATGAAAATCGAGGCCAATTACGAGGCAGGGCAGGGGGACTCCAACAACCCGCGCGAACTGCCGCCCTTGGATTTCATCACCGGATATTTCAGCGGGATCAACAAGGCGGGCTATGACCCCTACACGTACAATCCTCAAACGATCAACGATCCCTCGACCGGAGCGGGAAGCAGCTTTTTCGACGCGAACGCGGGGCCCTGGGTAAACAACGGGGATATGCATTACGCCTGGGGCAATAATGCGACCTATTACTTCAACGGCGCCAATGGTGAGCTCCTGCAGGCCACGCAGGGCGGTCAGGGTGGAGAGTCCTATCCGAACGGGCCGGCCGGGGGGACCTACAGCCCCGCCGGGTTCAACGGGGTCAACAATGTGTACCATCTTTACACGAACGGGTTCGCCCAGTACGCGATCAATGAAAATGCGATCAATCCCAGCATGTACCCCGGGGCCAACGCCGGCACCGTCACTTACCTCAACAAGACGCTCTCTGATCCATCGATCTTCGACTTCTATAACCGGTTGATCGACGGCCGCAACAAACAGGAGTGGCAAAATTGGAATGCCTTCAACGTGAATGTCGAGGAGAGCCTGTTGAACGGCCACCTTGCCATCCAGGCCGTCGCTGATCACGAGAACTATAGCCGCGGACAGCAGGGGTTGCTGATCGGAAACATGAGCCCCTACATCTCGGTGGACCTCGACGCCTACGCGCTCGACTACCCCTCCTGGCTCCCCGGGGCCAGCACGAACCCTTACGAAGGCATGCCTTTCGTCGCCAACGACGTCGGAAGCGGCAACAACTCCAGCACCTTCATCAATGACAACTACCAGGTATCCGTTGCCGGTTCGCTGGATTTCGAGGAGCTGATGCCGCGCAGCCTCCTCGCGAAATTTCTCGGGCACCATGAGCTGACGGCGCTCGGCGGAGTCTACATCACCAAGGAAGACGACCGGGATTGGCAGGAGTATGCGACCGACCCGGCCTGGGGAGCGGCGACCAACCACGGGCTGACCTTGGCCGACAACAACATCAATTGGGTGAGCTTTCTCGGACCGTCGTTGGCGGGCATGACTTCCGCCGCGGGCGCGCACTTGAGCAACATGTCCGATCCGTTGATTCCCACGACGGGGCCCGTGACCGCGTGGAATGGCGCCTGGACCGCCGGTAGCTCGGTCGATCCAACATCCCCGTGGACCGACCCCGAACCGGCAGGGGCCGTCGCAATGACCCAAGCCGACAACCCCGCAAACTATGCAGGGTACCAGCCGCTGCAGGCGAACGTGCTCAATTCGAAAGACAACCTCAGCCAGCTCTATACCCAGGGAGACCTGTCGGAGCAGAAGCTGTCGTCCATCGCCGTGATGTACCAAGGCTATTTTTGGGACGACACGATCATCCCCGAGGTGGGCGTCAGGCGCGATGAGGTGCTCCAGCGCGGCGACCAGGCTCCAATCAACCCAACGAACGGCGTGGCCTCCATGAATTATGGACTCACCGATCCGGGCGTGACGCTCACCACCACCTCGACCAGCTACGGCGTCACCCTGCACCTGCCAAAGATGCTCAGGGCCAAGCTGCCGGAAGGCACGGACATCAGCTTGTATTACTTCCACGGCAACAACGAGACTCCCAAGGTGCGCTACAGCATCGACGGCAGCCCGCTTCCCAGCGAGACCGGCAAGACCGACGACTATACCATCCGCTTCGACGCGCTTCACGGCCACGCCACCCTGAAGCTCACCGCCTTCAAGACCGTCGACGACAACGCGACCGCCTCCTACGGACAACCGCTCGGCGCCGAAGGCTACCTGATCGATTCGCTCCCAACCTGGACGCTCGGTTTCGCGGCAGCTGGCGAAGCCGCCGTCCATACTCCCGCCTCCGAGTACCCGGCGGATTTCGCGTCCAACTCCTGGCTCTGGGGATGGGCCACGAGCAATCCGGCGGCGGCCGACCAGATCGGCGCGGCGATCCAGAAATACTTCCCAACGCTCTTCCCGCAGTCCTATTGGAACCAATACGGCTTGCCCGTCAGCATGGCCAACGTCGCGGCGGGCAATTGGATGCAGGTGTTTACCAACCAGGATTCGCCGCTCGTATGGAACGTCAACAATTCCCACCTCATTCATGGGGTCAACCCGACGATCGACCAGAACATCGAGTCAAAGGGATATGAACTCGAGGCGACGATCCGCCCCGTGCTCAACTGGGATCTGACCTTCAACGCCTCCAGAGTGAACGCGTTCCAGACCGCTCTAGGGGCCGACGCGGCGAACTACCTGAATGGCTTGGCCAACATCTTCCTCAACACCCCAATCGGGCTCACGCCGATGTGGGGAGGCGCACTTGGGGGCGTATCCCAGCAGTTCCTGAGCGGCCTTTGGGCTCCGTACCTCGAGCAAGTTGCCCTGACGGGCACCCAGCAGCCTGAGCTGAGCAAATGGAACTTCCGGGGCGTGACCACCTACACCTTCGACCGCGGATGGATGCGGGGCATCGACGTCGGCGGCGCCTACCGTTGGCAGTCGGCTCCCATCCTGGGCTATGGGATCGAACAGTCGACGATCCTGGGCACGCAGGCCTGGATCAACGACGTCAACAAGCCCCTCTACGGACTGTCGGATTATCATTTCGACGCGTGGATCGGCTACCAGCACAAGGTCACCTCGACCGTCGATTGGAAGCTGCAGCTCAACCTGCAGAACGTGGGAGAGAAGCCTCACCTGACACCGGTCTCCGTCGAGCCGGATGGCACCTTCGCACAGCAGCGGATCGAGGAGGGTCAGGTCTGGCAGCTGACCAATACTTTCACGTTCTGACAACTCCCGGTTCTGGAATTGGGCGAGCCATGCCGGCGTCCCCAATTCCAGCAGCCCAACATAGGCATCGGATCACCTCCAATGTCATTTCGCTCCGTTCCATGGGGCCGGGCCTGCGGTGCGGCCCAGCCGGGGCGCCACAGCACCCGATCCGGACTCCCCACCCGCTTTCCGGGCGCCGCTACTCGGTCGATTCGCATTGACCGGCCTGTCGTGATCGGCGCACGTTGAGCCCTTGACGATGCGCTCCAGCAGATTCCACCCGAGGCGGGCGGCAACGCTTGTCGACGTGGGCCGCGCTGCGGGTGTGTCTGCAATGGCCGCGTCCGCTGTCCTCAACCGCGCGTGCACATCCGCGCGGATTTCCGAAAAGACGCGGCAACGTATCCAGAAGGCAGCCGCGAAGCTCCAGTACCGGCCAAACGCGGCCGCCCGCGCCCTGGTGAACCGTCGCATGAACACCCTGGGGGTGGCAGCGGTGATCGAGGACGGTGGATTGAACCAATACTTCCTGGAGGTGCTGAACGGCGTCGTGGAGGCCGCCACCCGTAACGGCGAAAACACCACGGTCTTCACGCTGCGCGATTGGGCCGCAGACGCGAGTCGTCTGCCCCAGTTCTGCGACGGCCGCATCGACGGCATGATTCTCGTCGGACCCTTGCTGACCCGGGCCGCGGCGCGGCCGCTGCCCGGGCACACGCCGTTCGTTTCCCTGCACGCCAACCACCACCTGCCCTCTGTCGTGAACCTGGAGAGCGACGAGGAGACCGGGGCCTTCGAGATGGTCCGCCACCTCACCGATCTCGGTCACCGCCGGGTCCTGCACTTATCCGGTCCGCACGGGCTGCTGGGCGCCCAGCGGCGCCTTCGGGGCTACCGCCGGGCGCTGGCGGCTGCCCGGATTCCCTTCGATTCCGGATTAGTGGCGGAGGCCGGTTTCACGGTGGCCGCCGGGCGGACCGCCTTTCAGCGCTGGCTGAGTGCGCACGCCGCCCAACCCCTGCCGCAGGCGGTCTTCTGCGTGAACGACGATGTCGCCATCGGTTGCATGGAGGCGCTTGCGGAACTCGGGCTGCGCGTGCCCGGCGATATTTCCGTAGCGGGCTTCGACGACACCATGGGGGGGCGGACCACCGTTCCCCAGCTAGCCACTGTGCGCCAGCCGCTGCGAGCGATGGGAAGCCAGGCGGTGGACGTGCTGCTCCGCATGGTGCGTCGCCACGGTCATGAGCCGCTCCCAACGGCGGGGCCCATGGTGTTTCCGGTGGAATTGGTGCTGCGGGCGTCGATTGCTCCGCCGTCGTCTGAATCCCGTATCTCGGAGGGGCCGGGCTCCAGGTCGCGGCCGGTGCGCGTCGCTTCGAACGCCGGGTGTTGCTGAAGCGGGGTCGGTCGACAACGGTCGCCGCGCGGCTAAGGCACTTCGTAGACCTCGGCCAGCACGACACCGGTGTCGCCGCTTGCTCCGGATACTTGCGCCGTATAGGCACCCGGCGGCAGCGTGACAAGTACGGCGCTGTCCGCGCTGGACACGTTGGTCCAGGGGAATGCGCCCACCTCTTGCGCGACGCCCCCAACCTCGGCATTTCCGGCCCAACCGGAATTTGCGGCCACGACCACCGGACCCTGCTTGTCTTGGTTCAGAGCGAATACCTGCAATTGGGGATCGGCAAGCGTTCCAGGCACGCCGAAGGCCGCCAGCGCCGGACCCGACACGCGGATCAACACGGTGCGCGCGGTGGATCCGCCGATGACAAAGCCCATGGTGAGCGGATTTTGCCCGGTGCCGACCCAACCCCGGGCAGACGCGTTCACGAGGCGGGGAGAGAAGGTTCCTTCGCTTCCGGACGGCGTCGCGTCGTAAAGCTCGGCCAGGACCGTTCCCGAATCGCCCGTTGCTCCGACGATTTGGGCTGTGTACGAGCCGGGCTCCAGCTGTTGGACCATCGCCGAATCGAGGCTTCCGGGGTTCGTCCAGGAGAAGGCACCGACCACACGGGCCGTGCTCGCGATCGTCGGATCGCCGCCCCAGCCCGCGTTTGTCGCGAGCAGCACCGAGGCGCCGCCGACGCTGTAGAGTTCCAAATCAGGGTCGGCCAAGACGTTGCCGACACCGAAGGGCGCCAGGGCGGGCCCCGCGGCACGGATAAGCAACGGCTCGGTTTGCGTCGGATCTTCACCGCCGACGATGAACCCGAGCACCAAGCCGTCGGCGCCGGCACCGCAAAATGCGCGCCCTGAGAGGTTCACGAGCCGACCGGGATCGCTCGACGCCACCACCGACAGCGTGGCGGAGGTGGTCGTGGCGGTTCCGGCGGCGTTGCTCACCGTGCAGGTGTACGTTCCCGCATTGCCCGGGACAGCCCCGCCGATGACGAGAATCGAAGCCTGCGATCCAAAAATCGAGGCTCCGCTGGAAGCTCCGTCAACCAATGGCAATCCGTTCGCGTACCATTGGTAGTCGAGGTCCGAGCCCGTGGCGTTCGTGGCAAAGACGGCCGTGGTGCCGGTCGCAATAGTCCGCGAAACTGGATCCTGCGTGATCGCCGGCGTTACAGGAGTGACGGGACCGCCCACGGGAGCGCTTGTCGCGAGCGCCGTGCCGTCCGCATCCAGCGCGACCACCTCAATCGCAGTCAGGGTGCCGGGCACCGTGATCGCCGTGTCCAATCCGTTCCAGGGGGCGGTGGCCACAGGCGCGAACGTGCCGCCCGCCGGCTCGCCCAAAACCCGCCAGGAGGCCACATTGGTCGCTCCGTTCCAGATGGCATGCACCGTCAAGCTGCCGTCGACATTCGGGACGGCCGAAGCGATGGGAGGACCCGTCGGCGCTCCAACCCAAGGAAAGCGATAGGCCCGGTAGCTGCTGAAGCCTTGGGTCTGCGCGACATCGTACACCATTCCGCCCGATGCGTTGAATTCGGTGAAACCTCCCGCAACTCCCCAGCCCACGAAGGTGTCCCCGTTGGCGAGGGCTTGGGCGTTCCCTTCAGCGGCCACCGAGATTCCCGGCGTGTGTGCGAAGGACTGCAGGAGCGTTGCCGTCATCGTGGTATCGTCGTGCCTCACCCACACGACACGGGAGTCCGGCAGGACCGGAGTGCCGTTCGATTCGTTGTCGAAAATCCGGATCGTCTCGGAGTCCACCGGCACCGCGTTGTGCTGCCAGGCGGTGGGCAGACCGGGGCCGAGCGCGAAACTGCTTCTTTTGCCCCCAAGCTGCCAGATAATCGCTCCGGTCGCGTGGTCGACCTTGTAGACGGTCCACGTATGGCGCGCGGAGATGATCAGATTGCCATCGGGCGCAAGCTTTACCGAATTGGTGTGAAAATAGTCGTAGGCGGTGCCGGGCGAAGTCGGAGCAGGTTCATAGCTCTGGTCGATCGGCACATGGTCGATGCTGTGCCACTCGAAGAGCACCTGGCCGGTGGCGATGTCGATTTCCTGGACGACGCCCTCGAGCACCGTGCCATTGGCAGGGCCGTTCACCGAGGAAAGGTCGTACGGCAGCACGTCGTTGGCCGTGATAAGAGCCGTCCCCTGCGGCGTGAGCTGGAACTCGTGCTCGTCGGCGTTCAGGCCGTCTCCGGCCTGCACGGTCGCAATGACCCGGTAACCACTGTCGCAGATGTAGTCGGTCGTCGATCCCGGCGACAATGCCTGAAAATTCGGACCTTGGGTCCATGTCAGGACAGGGTTTCCCTGATACGTCTGGACACGAAAATCGGTGCTCAAACCATAGGGGACCGGAAGGAACCATATTGGACGGCCCTGACTGTCGACGATCTCCGGTCCTCCGCAGAGGGTCTGCCCCGGGGCGGACTTGGGCGCGCCGATCTGCGAGATGAAGATCAGGCCGTCGGCCGTGCCTCCGCTGTTTTGGGTGATCGTCACAGGCGGCGGGGCGTACGACTGTGCCACCGCAAAATTGGGGCTCCATATCAATAGCAACACGGCGCCCCTTCGGAGCGTGCCCATTATCATGGCTCTCAATGGTGTAATCCAGGGAGATACGTCTCCGAGCCAAAAAGGTTCCATGGCGCGCGCCGATTCCCGAAATATTTCCTGATCGCCCCTCGAGACTTAGACACCCGGCAAGAGCATGTCGGCCATCCGTTCGGTCTTCCGCATGCACGTGTTCGCCGATGCGTGCTCGGGGTGATCGTCCGCGACGCTCGCCGATCAATTCCTCCGCCGCCGTCTCCGCACCGCTTCCGCGAGCTCGGCGAGCACCGGCACGGTCTTTTCCCATCCCAGGCATCCGTCCGTGACGCTCTGCCCATAGACCAGAGGATGTGCGCGGTAGTTTTGCGCGCCTCCAACCAGGTTGCTCTCGAGCATCACGGCCGCGATGGCGCGCTCGCCGTCGGCGAGCTGCCGGGCCAGCTCCGCGGCGACCTGCGGCTGTCGTTCAGGGTCCTTGCCGCTGTTGGCGTGGTTGCAATCGACCATGAGCTGTTCCGGCAGTTCGCTGCGGCGTAGCAGCGCCGCCGCCGCCTGGATTTCCGCGGCGCCGTAATTGGGCCCTCGCGTCCCTCCGCGCAGGACCAAGTGAGTCTGGTCGTTGCCGCTGGTCCCCAGGACGGCCGGCGTGCCCTCGCGGGTCCATGACGGGAAAAAATGAGGGTGCCGGGCCGACCGGATCGCGTCCACGGCGACCTGCACATCGCCGTCGGTCCGGTTCTTGAAGCCGACGGGCATCGACAGGCCGGAGGCCAGCTCACGGTGGATCTGGCTTTCGACGGTCCGGGCACCGATCGCGGCCCACGACACAAGGTCAGCGTAGTACTGGCCGAGCGTGGTGTCCAGGAACTCGGTGGCGACGGGCAAGCCCATCCCCACGATCTCCACCATCAGCTTGCGGGCGAGGCGAAGCCCCCGGTCGATCCGGTAGGTGCCGTCAAGGTCGGGATCGTTGATCAGACCTTTCCATCCGACGACTGTCCGCGGCTTTTCGAAATACACCCGAAGCGCCACCACGAGTTCGCCCACGTGCCGCTCGGCGGCGGCCTTCAGGTTTCGAGCGTACTCCAGGGCCGCGTCCGGATCGTGGATCGAGCAGGGGCCCACCACGAGAAAGAGCCGGTCGTCGCGGCCGGCGAGAACGCCGGCGATCTCCCCGCGCGAGCGCGCGATGCGTTCGGCCCCGGCATCGTCCAGCGGAAAAGCCTCCTCGAGCGCCGCCGGCGGGGCCAGCGGCTGGATCGCACGGATGCGCAGGTCGGCGGTCTTCGGATGCACGGGAGGCAAGTGTTGCGGGCCCTTGGCCGCAATTCAAGGGCCGCCTGCCGCGCGGGCGGCGGCCCCGCGAAGCGCACCGCCGCTAACCGTTCGGCTGCGCGGGCAGCGCCGCGAGCGCCGCCTTCACCGCGGGGGTTTCCGCAAGCGCGACCGGCGCGTCCGCGCTCAGCGGCAGTCCCAGCGCCTGCGCCCGGCGGCGCATCGTAAGCCAGGCGAGGGAGGCGGTCGTCGATTGGGGCGCCGCCTGGGCGAAGACGCTTTGCGCCTCGGTCAGGGGGCCGACCGAGTCCTTGGGCGCAATTCCCTTTTCGGCCAGAAAAAGTTGGGCCGAGGCTCCGAGCGCCTCAACCCAGGCGCGCGGGGCGATGGGAAAGGCATAACCGAGACCGGTTCCGTCCGGGTAGGGCGTCCATTCCATGAACTGGCAGATCGAGGTGCGAAGCTTCTCCAGTTCGGCGTCGACGCTCGCCGGCGTCCAAAGGGCCGCGAATCTCTTCCGTTCCCGAAATTTTTTCACCTCCCAGAGCCGGAGGGTCAATTCATAGTCGCCCGCGCTTTGGCGCAGGGCGCCCGTGACGATGTAATCGAGCCCGCCGGCCGTGTTATCCACGAGCTGGCGCAAATGAGCGGGGTTCCATTCCGAGCCGAACACGATCGGCCGTCGTCCGCCGTCGGACCGCTCTTCGAAGGCAATCGCCAGGCACGGCAGATAGGCCCGCGCGAAGAAGAACACCTCGGCGAACCAGGCCGGCAGGGCGCAGCTCAGGAGGGTGAGTTCGTTGCCCGGCCGCAGCAGATCCTCGGCGGCCTCCCCTCGGGCACCCGGCAGCGCCAGATGGGCGAAGGCGATGCGGCGCAGCCTTCCGTCCTTCGCTGGCAAGAAGTCCGAGGCGATCGGCTCCAATCCGTAGAACCAAATCGGTTTGCTGATGCTGACGAGGCCCATTTTCGCCTCGCCGGGCGCGGCCTCGATCTGGCTCTCGACGGGCGGGGCGCCGATGCCTCCAGCCTCCGCCAGCAGCAGTTCCGCGACGGCGTTGGAAAACCCGTACAGCCGCTCCTCGAGCTCGGGCCGCTTGAGTTCGAAAAGAAGGTCGAGGATATGCTGCGCGGCCTCCGCGTCGCGCGCGGCGATGTACGCCTGGAGGAGATTGAAGCCGGTCGCCGGCCCGTGCCGGCGGACGTCATAGCGCGGCCCGATCACCTCGATCACCTCCGCGACATGCCCGGTCGATCCCAGGTCCCCTGAAATCGTCACGAGCACGTCCGCCCGCTCGCCCGCCGCACCCAGCACCTCTTCGTAGATCGCGATCGCGGCCGCCAGGTCCTTGGCGTCCAGCCGTTCGCGGGCCGTTCGCAGCCGCGCGAGGACCTGTCCCGAGGTGGATTCCATCGCCCGGAAATAAGGGTCCGCGCCATCGCAGGCAAGCGACTCTTCCGGGCGGTCCGGTTCAAGGCCGGCGCGGATACCGTCTCCCGAAAGCCCCTCTGAAACTCATGGGCTTCAGCGCAGCACCGGTGCGAGCGGGAAGGGTTGAGGATGGATCGGCCCCGGCATCAGGGCCCTTCAGTCCGCTTGCGTGCCCGGAGCGTCAGTCGGGGCCACCACCAAACGATCCTTCCGCCCTCGTCGGCCAGCTTCAGGGCGGCGCGCACCCGCGGCGAGGCCCGCTCCACCGCCTCGAGCGCCAGGATGCGGTTCTCCGGCGAGGTCGCCGCCGTCTCGAAATACCAGGTGAGATCCGGCTGCTTCATCGGCAGCAATTCCGACCGCTCGATCGCGAGCCCGCTCCCCTGGACAAGGCCTTCCCAGGCGGCGCGGGACAGGAACCGCCCATGGCTCGGATCGCGCCACTTCTCGACCCGGTGCAGCCATGCCTCGGTCTCCGAATCGCCATCCGGCACGCTGCCGTCGATGACAAGGAGCCAGCCCCCCGGCTTCAGCACCCGGGCCGCCTCGGACACGAACTTCGCCGGCGAGCTGAAATGGTGCGGAGCGACCCGCGATGCGACGAGATCGAACGAGGCCGCCTCGTAGGGAATGTCCTCCGCGGGAAACAGCCGTGTGTCGATCGCGAACCCCTCCTCCCGGGCGAGGCGCCGCGCGTTCTCGAGCATCCTCTGTGAAATGTCGCCTGCGACGACCTCCCACCCGTCGCGCGCCAGATGCAGCGCCGCGTGGCCGCCCCCGGTCGCGACGTCGAGTGCCCGGCCGTCGATTGGCGGCCGAACCCCTTCAAGGCCCAGGGCGATGTCGCGGGTGTCCGCAAGGATATGCGAGCG
>JBOHXF010000357.1:0-2367 GCA_050737455.1 Opitutaceae bacterium
GCCGCCCGGCGGGCGCCCGTCCTGATCGAGGAATTCGGCGTGGGACCTTCGCGTGGATACGCGCGGTTCATGACCCGGATCATCGCCTGGATCGGCCGGCGCCAGTTCGGCGCCGCCGCCTGGTCGATGAACACAACGGCGGCCCCGTGCCTCATCACCGGCTGGAACTACCGGCCGTCGTATTGGGAGGGCACGTACGTCCTCAACTGGCTGCGGGGCGGCCCTTCGGCGCCGGCGTCGCTGGAGGCGGGCGGCGAGGCCGGCCGGATCGCGCTTTCCTGGTCGCCGGTGCCCGGTGCCGAGCGCTACGCGGTCTACCGGTCGGCCCGGCCCGGACGTGAGCAGGACCGGCCCGCGCGGGCGGCGAAGGTGGCCGGGACGAGCTTCCTGGACCGGGGCTTGGGCGGGGGCGCGACCTATTACTACCGGGTTGCCGCCGTGACGGATGCCGGGCAATCGGGCTTATCCCCCGAGATCGGCGCCACCGCCGGCCGTTCGGGCGATTTCGAGGCGCCCCTCCCGAGGTTCGACTTGAGGGCGGCCGCCTCCCCCGCGAACGCGGCGGTCAATCGCCCGGTGGCCGTCACGGTACGCGCCGACAATGTCGGCCGCGGCGACGGCAGCGGCGTCCTGATCGTCATCGGCGTCAGGGACGCGAGCGGCAACGTCATTGCCCAGCGGGAGTTCCGGCACCAGAGCTTCCCTCCCGGACGGACCCGGAGTTTCTCCTGGTCGTGGACGCCGCCGGAGCCCGGAACCTATAGGGTCTGGGTGGCGGCCTTTGGAGACGGCTATTCTCCCAAGTACGACCACAAGGATGTGGCCGCCACGATCGTCGTCCCGGACCTGCGGGGTAAGTAATCCAAGAAAGCAAGTATCACTCATTCCAATCGGAAGATATCCAACTCACGATCTTGACGGTAGCCTCATCACAGACTCCTCGAATTCCGAAACCCACTGCGACCAAGTCAATTTTTCCGGCGGGGCGTCCGGGGCGAAGCCTCGTTAGCGGTGGGACACACAACACTAGCCCCGGGGGTCGCCCGGGTCCGAGCCGCCGGCCGCGGCGGGCCCCGAGCCTTCCCGCAGCCAGGCCTCGAAGTTCCGGGTTTGCCGCGGAGCGCCGAGGACCAGGATCTCGTCACCCGGGCGGAGCCGTTCCTCGCTTCCGGGATTGAGGATGCGCTCGCCGCCGCGGTTGATGCCGAGGATGAGCACCCCATGCTCGCGCGTCGGCGCGAGTTCGCCCAAGGTCCGTTCCGAGGCGGGGCTCCGCTCCGGCAGCAGCACCGTTTCCATGCCGGTCTCTTCGAACAGGGAGTGGCTCTGCGCCCTGCCGGATACTGCGCGGAGGACCTTCTTCCCGGCCTGGATCTGCTCCACCGTGCCCAGCAGCAGCACGCGGTCGCGCGGATAAAGGGCGGTCTCTGAGGGCGGGAGCGCGATCATCAAGCCCTGCCGTTCGATCCCCACGACCGAGCAGCCGCTTTTGGCGCGCAGCTCCAGTTCGGCGATCGTCCGGCCGCGGCAATCGGCCAGATCCGGCAGCAGGCACTCGGCGGCGTGCAGATTCCATTCGCCGTGCTGCCGCAGCCAAGGCGCCGCCGCCCTGCCGGCGTCGGCCGGCAGCGCCGTACGCAGGCCCACCTCGATCTCCCCGTGCCAGAAGATCAGCTTGCGGCGAAAAAGAAGCACCGCGAGCACGGCGGCCAGGGCGATGAGAACCAGCAGCGAGCGGGCCGTCCCTTCGGTCGGCAGGATGGCCAGGAGCCAGAGGCAAAGCCCGGCCGCGGCGCCGAGCTTGAGACAGGCTTCCACGACGGGCCTGAGCGCCTTTTCCCGCGGATTGTCCTTGGTCGAGACCTGGGCGAAGAGCAGGGCCATGGCCGAAAGATTGCGCCAGACGGCGACGAGCGGCACCAGCATCGCGAGGGCGAGGCCCGCCCAGAAGATGATCTCGAGCCCGTGGGGGAACGGCCAGTCGGAGCCGACCCGTTCGTCGAGCAGATCGAAAAGCCGTCCGGAGAACAGCACGAGGCCCGTCACGAACAGCATGCCCAGCCCGACCTGCGCGAACCGCTTGCGGCTGAGCTGCCAGAGCAGGTTGCCGGTCCGACGCCCCTGGATCCGCTCCAACCATCCGCGGTAGGAGGCGAGGCCGATTTCGAGCCAGCGCGGCTGCCTCGCCAGGAGCGCGTCCGCGATCCGCCCCGACCGGCGCGTCACCGCGGGCGCGCCGAGGGTCGTCAGCAGCGACACCCCGACGGCGAGCGGATAAAACCTCTTCGGCACCACCGCCGCGGCGACGCCGAGCTGGGCGATGATGAACGAGAACTCCCCGATCGGCGTCACGGACAGGCCGGCGCG
>JBOHXF010000358.1:0-9474 GCA_050737455.1 Opitutaceae bacterium
CGCCGGTGCCGGCGGCCATTTTCGCCGCGTGCCCGACCGCGCAGCTCCTTAACCGGCGCTGCATCCGGACCTACGCGACAGCCGATCGGGCCGTCCGGAACGATTGGAACCTCGCGGGCGGCGCCCGCGGGCGCCGTATGAAATGGCCCGCGCGGGTGCCGGACATTTGGCGGACCGATCCATGGGCGGCTCGTCCTCGCCTCTCGCCCCGCCGGCCGGCGCAAGCCAATGACGGGAGGGAATCAGGGCGCTCGTGCGAGGCCGGCCTCGTAGCGCCCGATCCAGGTCCGGTGCCAGGGCGCGTAGTCGCCGGCCTCGATGTGGGCTCTCGCCTGGGCCATCAGCTCCAGGAAAAAATGGAGATTATGGATAGTCATGAGCGTGCCCGAGAGCATTTCACCGGACATCGTCAAGTGGCGCAGGTACGCCCTGGAAAAGTTCCGGCAGGTGTAGTTGTCCGCGCCCTCCACGATCGGCCGCGGATCCGTCCGGAAGCGTTCGTTGCGAAGATTGATCGGGCCTTCCGGGGTGAAAGCGAGCCCGTTGCGGGCGACCCGCGTGGGCAGCACGCAGTCGAACAGGTCGATTCCGAGGGCGATCAACTTCAGCAGTTGCGGCGGCGTGCCGAGGCCCATCGTATAGCGCGGCCGGTCCGCCGGCAGGTGCGGCGCGGTGACGGCCACCTGAGCCAGCATCTCGGGCTCGGGTTCGCCCACGCTGACCCCGCCGATCGCGTACCCGGAAAATCCCGCGGCGCCAAGGGTCTCGGCGGCTCCGCGCCGCAGGTCGGCGAACGTCGAGCCCTGGACGATCGCGAAAAGGTGGCGGCCCGAGCCCAGGAATCCGGACTCCTCGGCGACCCGTCGGCATTCGAGCGCCCACCGGCGGCTCCGCTCGACCGCCCGGATGCATTGCGCCCGCTCGCAGGGCCAAGGAGGGCACTCGTCGAGCACCATGGCGATATCCGAGCCGAGATCGGCCTGGATCGCCATCACCTCCTTCGGTCCCAGGAAATGCCGGGCGCCGTCAATGTGAGACTGGAACGCGACTCCGTCGTCTCGGATGGTCCGCAGCTTGGCAAGGCTGAACACCTGGAAGCCGCCGCTATCGGTCAGGATGGGACCGTCCCAGCCCATGAACCGGTGCAGCCCGCCAAGTTCGCGGACGAGCGGACTCCCGGGCCGTAAACTCAGGTGATACGTGTTGCCGAGGATGATCTGCGCGCCGATTTCCCGAAGATGCGCCGGCGTGACCGCCTTCACCGTGCCCTGGGTCCCGACCGGCATGAAGATCGGCGTTTCGAACGCGCCATGGAGCGTGGCGAGCCGGCCTCGGCGGGCGGCCGTGGCAGGGTCTTTTGCAAGTATCTGGAAATGAGCATCCACTGAGCGGAAAGAAGAGGATTTGCCACCCAGGCATAAGGCTGCTTGGGTGGCGGGCAACCGCATTCGAGAGATTGCCCCGCCCGTGCTCCTGGTCATCGACAACTACGATTCGTTCACCTACAATCTGGTCCAATATTTCGGCCAGCTGGGTGTGGCGCAGCATGTCGTGCGCAACGACGAAATAACCTCGGAGGAGGCGCTGGCCCTTGGCCCGGATCGGGTGATGATTTCGCCGGGGCCTTGCTCTCCGAAGGAGGCGGGGGTCAGCCTGGACATCATCGGTGCGTTCGCAGGGAAAAAACCGATCCTGGGTGTTTGTCTGGGCCACCAGGCGATCGGCCAGTATTTTGGGGGGCGCATCGTCCGTGCGGAGCGGCTCATGCACGGCAAGACTTCGCCCATCCGGCACCGGAACACGGATTTGTTCAAAGGCATGCCCAGCCCGTTTGCCGCCACGCGTTACCACTCGCTGCTCGTCGAGCGTTCGAGCTTCCCGGCCGAGTTGGAAATCACCGCCGAAACCGCCGAGGGGGAGATCATGGGGCTGCGCCACCGCAAGCTGCCCATCTGGGGTGTGCAGTTCCATCCCGAGTCCATCGCCACCGAAGGCGGGATGAGGATCCTCCAGAATTTCCTGGAACTCAATTGAGCGGAATTCGTCCGATTCAGCGGGCCGCGTCCCAACCCCAGCCTTCCTATTTTTCCGCCCATGCGCTGCCCAAAATGCACTTCGATCGATGACAAGGTGATCGACTCCCGGATCAGCAAGGAGGGCAATACCATCCGCCGCCGCAGGGAATGCCTGGAATGCGGCCACCGCTTCACCACCACCGAAACGTCGGTGCGCGACGGCATGGTTGTGACCAAACGCGATGGCCGGAACGAACCCTTCGACCGCGAGAAGCTGGCGCGGGCCATCCGTGCCGCCTGCCAGAAACGGCCGATCGACGTCGAGCAGATCGATATGCTGATCGAGGACGCGATCGACGCCCTGGAGGCGACCTATGAGACGGAGATTCCCTCCCGCGCCATCGGCGAGGCGGTGATGCAACGGCTGCGCAACGTCGACCAGGTGGCTTATGTGCGCTTCGCTTCGGTCTACAAGGAATTCCGGGACGTCTCCGAATTCATGGATGAAATCAGCTCGCTCGGCCGCAAGCCGCCCAAGGGCGAAGCCCCGCCGCAGGGGTGAGCGCCCTCGTGTGAGCAGCGCCAAATCCGGTCGCGGCAACCCACCCCCACGCCGTCGGCGCGCTCCCAAGCGGCGCGGAGAGCCGCTGCGACGCGGCCGGACCAACAGCGACGAGCTTCGCCGCCTCCATTTCATCAATGCGATGTTCTCGCATGTGACCGGGGACAGCCTTTTCCTCGCACAGCAGATCGCGAAAGGAATCGCCTTCACCCTCGGCGAACTCGAGGAACAGGCCCGAAACGATCCGGAATCCGCCCGACGCTACGACGAGGCCTTCACCGCAGCGGCGGCGAAACTCCTCGAACGCTTCTGCACCGCCGCCGAGCGCAGGGGCTTTTTTCACTGGGACGCGGCGAAAACGCTCCATTCGGCCACCCCGCTTTTCGCCAGGGCCGAACTCATGGCCGGCCTGCGCCAGTTGGCCGCCTCCCGCGAATCGACGCTCCTCGTCACGAACTTGCGCCCGGCCTTCGTCCCGACCGGCCGCCGCAATACGCCCCGCCGCCAGCGCGACTACGCGGAGGCCCTGGCGTTCATCCGGGACCTGGCCGCCTCCCGAACCTCCCGCCATGCGAACCTGCAAATCCTGTTTCTTTGAGTGAGGAGCGAGGCCCGCGGGCTGGACCCCGGGGCTCGAGGACCTAGGCTCGCCTCATGGCAAAGACCCTCTTCGAGAAAATCGCGGCCCGGGAGATCCCGGCCAGAATCGAATTCGAGGACGACCGCTGCATCGTCATCCATGACATCCAGCCACAGGCGCCCATCCACGTCCTGATCATTCCCAAGAAGGCGATCGTTCGGATCGGCGAGGCCTCGCCCGAGGATGAGCCCCTCCTGGGCCACCTCCTTGTCGTGGCCGGCAAAGTGGCGAAGCAGCTCGGGCTCACGAACGGCTACCGCCTGGTCGTCAATCACGGTCCCGATGCCTGCGAGTCGGTCCCCCACCTCCACATCCACCTTCTCGGCAAGCGCCAGCTCGCGTGGCCACCCGGGTAAGCCCGCCTTCGCATTCCGCAGGGCCAAAGCATTTTCAACTCTGCCGCAATCCTCCGGAAGGACTCTGTCGGCGGGCGGGGCGCGCGGAAACCGGCGGCGATCCGACTGACGCCGCGTTTCTCCGTTTTACACCGACCGAGTCGATCCTGATCTCGCGCGACGCACAGGATCGGTGGCAAACTCTCGGCGGGGCCCGGGAAAGGTCCATCCGCGCCCTTTTTCAGCGCAGCACCGAGGCAAAGTCGCGCAAAGGCGCGGCGCCGGCATCGGTCGCCAAAGTCTTTCACGCGCGGGTCAAACGCTCATAACGCCCGTCGGGCCGCCTGCCCACCAGCCGATTCAGTTCGAGGAGCATGAGCGCGGGAGCGAGCCGGTCGGCGCCGAGCCCCGTGCGTTCGCCCAGTGCGTCGGCCGACATCAACGCCCCGCCCTCAAGGGACTTGAGCACGGCCGCTTCATCGGGCGCGCGAACTCCCGGCGCCTCCCCGGCCGCTCCCAACGGCAGTTCGAGAGTCACCGGAACGCCCAGTTCGCTGACGATCTCCGCCACGCCGGTTACAAGCGTCGCCCCGTCGCGAAGGAGTTTATGGCATCCGGCGCTGGTCGGCTGATCGATTCGTCCGGGCACGGCGCAAACCGTGCGCCCCTGCTCGCCGGCAAACCCGGCCGTGATCATCGCGCCCCCATCGACGTCGCTCTCGACGACGACCACGGCCGGGCACATCCCGGAAATGACCCGATTGCGCCGGATAAACCCGATCCTATCCGGCCGCCTCCTCATCGGAAACTCCGACAGGAGGGCGCCGGACGCGACGATCTCCTCGGCCAACTCCCGATTGGCCCATGGATAGATCACGTCGACTCCGCTCCCAAGAACCGCAACGGTCCCGCCTCCGCCCTCCAAAGCTCCGCGATGGGCGGCGCTGTCGATCCCAAGCGCCATCCCACTGACGACACAAACTCCGGCCCGCGCCAAATCCCGTCCGAATTCGCGCGCGACCGCCTCGCCGTAGGCCGTGCACCGCCGTGTCCCGATAATCCCGAGGCAGGGCCTTCCCACCGGCACCCGCCCCCGGCAATACAGCCCGGGCGGCGGATCCCCGATCTCGTTCAGAAGCCGGGGATACTCATGGTCCATCCTCGTCAAAAACCTCGCGCCCGCCGCCTCCATTCCCTCCTTCTCCCGCTCCGGGTCGAATCTCCGCCGCCACTCCCGCAAGGCCTCCCGGGCGCCCTCCCGCAAGCCGCCGCGCTCCGCCATGCCCATTTCCAGCGCCTCCCCCGGATTTCCGGCGGCCGCCTCCAGAAGCCGATTGACGACAATCGGTCCAAGCTGCGGCACGGCATTGAGCACCATCAGGGCATCACGACCGGTCAGCGGGTTCACCTTCCGGACTATGGCAGGGGGGCGAAGCCATTCGGATGGCCGGTCGGAGCCGGTTCATGCCGCTTTACCAGGCACGATGGTGAAACGCGACTTCCCGATTGTCCGGAGCGCATGCCCGGTGTCCCTTCTCCTCATCGCTATGGTTCCCGCACTCCGCCGCGCCGCGCGAGTTCTCGCAGGACGATGGGCAAAAAACCGATCAGTTCCGTCACGGTGACCGAAGTCTGACCCCGGGCCCTCGCCAGCGCGTCGGCGGCAAGCCCGTGCCAGACGACGGCGCGGGAGGCCGCAAGGAGGCGCGAGGGCCATGCGCTCTCCTTTGCGCCGCTCCCGACTTTCGCCGCCTCCAACAGGGCCATTTGTCCGGCGGCGAGGCCCGCCAGCACGTCGCCGCTCCCACCCCGGGCCAGCGTCGGCCCTCCGAAAAGGCTATAGTAGACGGGCAAGCTCTCGGCATGGACAGCCCGATCGTCGGGGCGGCCCCGATCGCACACCTGCGAGATTGGGCCCTTCAGGACAACGGTCGCGCCCGTCTGCGCGCAGAACCTCCTCAAATCCGACCCACCCGCCAGCCGCTTAAACTCCCCCGCGTGCGGCGTGAGCAGCACCGGCCCCTTCGCCATGCCGAGCGTCTCCGGTTGAAGGCCGTCGCCGTCGATCAGGATGGGCGCCTTCACCGAGGCCACGACCGCCTTCACGAGCGCCATCGCCTCCGGCTCCCGGCTCATCCCCGAGCCGATCGCCAACGCGTCGGCCCGCTCGATCCGCTCGTCCAACAGGTGCCGCCCCTCCATCGCCAATCCGCCGGCCGGCGTCTCCGGCCATCCCACCCAGATCGCCTCCGGCGTCCGCGCCGCATAAGCCGCGGCCAGGCGTTCCGGCACGAACGCCGTCACGAGCCCCACGCCGCTGTGCAGCGCCCCCAGCACGTTCATCAGCACCGCCCCCGGATAGCTCCGCGATCCGCCTATGACGAAGACATGCCCGAAATGCCGCTTGTCCGAGCGCGACGGCCGCAGATTCGCCAGCGGCGCCAGAATTTCCGGAACGAGCACGCGATCCGAACCCGACTCGGCCCCTGGGATCTCCCGCATTCCATCTCCCCCGAAAAACCCCAGATCCAAATACCGCACCCGGCCGGCGTTTCTGGCCTCAAGAACCGGCCGCTTCACCGAACCCGTCGCGTACGTGAAATCCGCCCGGAACCCGTCCGCCTCGTCCAGCCCGCTCGGCAAATCCACCGCGGCCCGAAGGCGCACGCTCGCCGCGTTCACCCTCCGGAGAGCGCCCGCCGCGGCGGGCGCAAGCGGCGGCCGAAATCGAAAACCGAACACCCCGTCGATCACGACCTCCAATCCGGCATGCTCCGGCTCGACCGCCCGTTCGATCGGCGCCGCCTCCACGCGACCGGGCTCCTCTTGCGCCAGCTCCATCCAGGCGCGCCTCGTCAAAGGCCGCACCGATCGCTCCCCGAACACGAAAACCACGGTCGCCCCCGCCTTGGGATTTCTTCGCAAGATCTCGCGGGCCGCGATCAGCGCATCTCCCCCATTGTGCCCTTTGCCCACGAGCACCAGCACCCGGCCGGCCTCCGAGAATCCTCCGATCTCATCGAAATCGCTGAGGATCCCACGGGCCACCGCCGTCCCCGCCCGCCGCATCGCTTGCCATTCGGCGGTCTCGTCCCCGCCGAACAGCCCGCGCTCGAACTCCGCGGCCTGCGCGCACGACAAGACCGGCGGCATCGCCATCGCCTTCATGGTCCGGGCGTCCGGATGGTCTTCTGGATCGCCTTCCAGTTCACGTCGTTCACGGCCTTGAGCCACTCGTCGTGCTGCTCCGCGGTCTCGGTGAACTCAAGCGGGGAATTTTCCGGGACACCGTGGTCCAGGACGACCTGCCTCAGGTCCGCGATCGACCGAAAGTAATCCTTACCACCCGTCCGGAGCACTTGGTAGCAATCGCTGAATGACTTCGTCTGGTCGTCGTACAGCGCCACCTCGGTCACATCGTCATGCCAGACGGCGTACTTCCCCCATTCGTCGAACACCGCCTCAATCGTCGTGATCAGCGGCCGCGTTCTTTTCACCACCACCGGCGCCGGCGGAGGCTGAGGCGCCGGCGGGGCAGCCACCCTCCTCGGCGGCAGCGCCAGGACGAACAAGGCCCCCAGCAGGAATCCGAGCGTGGCCCACGAAAATGCAAACGACGTCCGCTTTTTCGGCTGCGACTCCCCGGCCCGGGTTTGGTTCTCGCTCATATCACGCTCCCGGCTCGCGCACGAGCGCGGCGACCGCCATCGCCAGGCCCGCGGTGTGAGACAAACTCACCAGAATCGACGTCCCTCCAACCGAACGTAGGAGCTCCCGCCCCTTCTCGTCGAGCCGCACGAGCGGCTCCCGCCGGTCCCCGTGCGCGATCCACGCCGTTCTCCATCCCAGCTCCGCGCCGATCCCGGTCGCGAACGCCTTGGAGATCGCCTCCTTGGCCGCGAACCGCGCCGCATAATGGGGAAAGGGATGGCCCCGCCCCTGGCAGTACGACCGCTCCTCCGGAGCGAACACCCGCTCCAAAAACCGCTCCCCCTGCCGCTCGATGACGCCCTTCACACGCGCCACCTCAACGATGTCACAGCCCAGACCGAGCACGATCCCGCCAGGGGGCAGCGCAAGCTTCATGCGGGACCCGGGTTCATCCGCGTCTTCATCTCCCGCACCGCCTCCTCGATCCCCGTCCCGAGCGCCCGGCTCAGGATGCTGTGCCCGATATTGAGTTCGTGCAGCCGCGGAAGGGTCCGTATCTCCGCGATGTTGACGTAATTGATCCCATGGCCCGCGTTGACCGCAAGCCCGGCCCCGTGGGCCTGCGCGGCCCCGAGCCGCAGCCGGTGGAACTGCGCCGCGCGCTCCGGCCCGTGATGCGCGTTGGCATAGGCTCCCGTGTGCAGCTCGACCCATCCCGCGCGCAGTTCCGCGGCCGCTCCAATCTGCGCCTCGTCCGGATCGATGAACAGGCTCGTCACGATCCCCGCCGCCGCCATCGCCTCCACGCACGCCCGCACCCGGTCGCGCTGTCCGGCCACATCGAGGCCGCCCTCCGTCGTCACCTCCTCCCGGTTCTCGGGCACGGCGCAGACCGAGTCCGGCTTCAATTTCAGCGCGAACTGGACCATGGCCGGCGTCACCGCCATTTCCAGGTTGAGCCGGGTCGCGATCGATTCCCGCAGGCGCCAGAGATCTTTTTCCTGGATATGTCGCCTGTCTTCCCGCAAGTGCACCGTGATCCCATCGGCGCCGGCCCGCTCCGCCAGGAGCGCCAACACCACCGGATCAGGCTCCGCCACGCCTCCCGTCGAGGCGGCCGCGCCCCGGTACCTCGCCTGCCGAAGCGTGGCGGCATGGTCGATGTTGACGCCGAGGAGGATCATCGGCCGGAAAAAGCGCGCTCGGCTAGATGCGTTTCGCCATCGGCACGTAGGCCCGCTTCACCGGACCCACGTAGACCTGACGCGGCCGGTAAATCCGGCCCTTGGGGCTCGCGGCCACCTCGCGCCAATTGGCGATCCAGCCCGGCGTGCGTCCGATCGCGAAAATCACGGTGAACATGCTCACCGGAATCCCCAATGCGCGCATGATGATCCCGCTGTAGAAATCGACGTTGGGGTAGAGCTTCCGCGACAGGAAGTAATCCTCCTTCAGAGCCGCCTGCTCGAGATTCTTCGCGATATGGAGGAGCGGGTCGTCGACCCCCAGCTTCTTCAGGACATCGCCCGCCGCCTGCCCGATGATCTTCGCCCTCGGGTCGAAATTCCGGTAAACCGCGTGCCCAAAGCCCATAAGCCGGCTTCCTCGGTTGCCGGATTTCGCGGCTTCGATGAACCGCGTCCCGTCGTCACCCTCGTCATGGATCGACTGGAGCATGTGCATGACGGCCACATTGGCGCCGCCGTGCAGCGGCCCCGACAGGGCGCACAGCCCCGCCGAGATCGACGTGAAAAGATTGGCCGCGCTCGAACCCACCATCCGCACCGTCGAGGTCGAGCAGTTCTGCTCATGATCGGCGTGGAGGAGCAGAAGCAGATTAAGCGCCCGGGAGACCTCCGGCGAGCTCTCGTAATCCTGATACGGCTCCGAGAACATCATGTGCAGGAAGTTGTCGCAGAAGGGCAGTTCCTGCTTCGGGAACACGTAAGGCGACCCCTTCTGGTAGCGGTAGATCATCGCCGCGATCGTGCGAATCTTGGAAATGGCCATCGCCGCCGCCAAGTCGAACACCACGAGGTCCTTCTGAAAATCGTTGCTCGCCAGATGCGGATGATGGGCCGCCAGCGATGCCACGATCGATGAGAGCACCGTCATCGGCGGCGCATCCTTTGGAAAGCCCTCGAAAATCCGCTGCATTTGGATTTCGACGGCGGCGTTCTGCCGCAACCGCATCCCGAACTCCTTCCGTTTCGCTGCGTTCGGAAGTTCGCCGTAGATGACCAGATAGGCCGTTTCCACGAAGTCGCTCTG
>JBOHXF010000359.1:0-4362 GCA_050737455.1 Opitutaceae bacterium
GCCCCAGGGCGGTCGCAGCCATTTTGGGGCGATCCTCATAGGCTATTTCCGGGACGGCGAACTCCGCTATGCTGGGAAGGTCGGATCCGGCTACGATCAACGGCAGCTGCGCGAACTGCATGCCCTCTTCCTCCGCCGGCGCGCCCGGGCCTGCCCGTTCCCCGGCTTATCCCGGCAGAGCCATGGCGGGTTCGGCGCGAGGATGGATGGCGCAAAGATGCGGAAGGTAACCTGGCTCAAGCCCGAGCTGGTCGCGCAGATTCGCTTCACCGAATGGACGGAAGACGGCCTGCTGCGTCATCCGGTCTTCCTGGGGCTCAGGAAGGACAAGCCCGCGACCGCGGTGACCCGGGAAGCGCCCGCCCTCGCGGCGCGCCCCAGTCAGTAGCCCTCTGGAATGGAAAGCGGGGGCGTGGTTGAAAAGCCGCCAAGAGGTTTTTCGAGCGGCGCGGCTCGATTTGCGAGAAAGTGGTGGCAAGACCCGGAATCGAACCGGGGACACAAGGATTTTCAGTTTTTGCTCTACCTGATTTTTCACTGTCTTCACCGGTCCGCATCTGTCCTCACTTACAGGGTTGCTTTCATAGGAGAACGGTTATCGTAAGTTAAGGACATGAGCGGGCGGATCGAAAAATTTGAGGATGGGAAAAGTGGCCAAGAAGTGGCCAAGCAGAACGGCCAAGCGGGACCCTCGCGTTTCCATGTCGATTACTGGAAACGGCGCCTCTACCGGAAGACGTTCACGCGCGACGGGCAGCGCTCCGAGGTGCAGGAGTGGTCGGTCCGGTTGCAGCACCTGGGCTGTCGGGAGGCGTTCGCCCTCGGCACGGCGAACGCAGCCGCGGCTGCTGCCAAGGCCAAGGAGATCGCGACGCTTCTCGACGCCAATGGCTGGGAACCGACTCTGGCCAGGTACAAGCCTGGAACTGCCGCCAAGGCAGAAATCTGCTCGGTAGGCGAATTCCTGGCCGGCGTGGAGACCCGCGGGCATCTCCGACCCCGCACATTCAAGATTTACGCCATGAAGCTGCGCCGAATCGTCGCCGATGTCGTCAAACTTGACGCCGGCCTCAGCCGCAAGGCGAAGCGCGCGAAATTCGATTACGTGAACGGTGGCCATAAGGCGTGGCTGGCAAGAGTTGAAGGCCAGCGCCTCGACGTGCTCACGCCGGAAGCGATTGCGGCCTGGCGGAATGAGTTCGTGGCGCGGGCCGGGTCAGACCCGTTGAAACGGAAATCGGCCGAGCGGACCGCCGCCTCCTGCATCCGCTGCGCTCGCGCCCTATTTTCCCCGGAGATTATTGGCCTCCTCAGTGTGAAGGTGCCGCCGAATCCGTTTTCCGGCGTAAAACTGAGAGACCCGGGTCCCAAGCGCTATCACTCGAATGTGAATCCGGAATGGCTGATCCTGTGTGCCGAGAAGGAGTTGCGAGAGGCGGAGCCGCAGCAATTTCTCGCGTTGTCCCTGTGCCTGTGGGCGGGATTGAGGCGGAAGGAGGCGGACCTACTCGCCTGGGCGCAGGTCGATCTCGCTGAGGGCTCCATTCACGTGCGGCGCACCGCTTTCTTCGAGCCGAAGACGGAGGAAAGCCAGCGGGTAATCGACTTGGCTCCCGCAGCCGTGGATGTTTTGCGGCCGTTCAAGGATGGCAGCAATTCGGAATTCGTTCTCGATGGCGGCGACCCCGACCCCACCGCGACCTGGCCCTATTACCGTTGCAACGCCACTTGGCGCAAGCTGATCGCATGGCTCCAAGGCAAGGGCGTCAGCGAACGGAACGCGATTCACACTCTCCGGAAAGAGTCCGGCTCGCTGATCGCCTGCTCTTACGGCATCGAAGCCGCCCGCCAGCACTTGGGCCACCGCGACATCCGCACCACCTCGGCTCATTACGTGGACAAAAAGAAACGGATTGAGGTCCGGTTCCCGATCAGGACAGGCGGCCAGTTGCAGGCGGTATGAGGGTTGGTCTCCGCCGGTTGGGGGTCTTGACCCAATCGTTGACTGGCTGAAAGGTGCGGGCGATGAAACCAGGCAAATGGCTGAACTCCTACCACCGCGCCTACTGCGAGCGTATGAGGAAGCTCGCAACCGCGAGATCAAAGCAGCCCCCAATGTCGCCCGAGGAATTCATGGCGCAGGTGAAGCGCCTACGGCGCGACAGCGCGTGAAGGTCGGGGCATTCGTCATGGCCAATGAGTTCGCAAGTTTGGGCCTCCTCCTCCGTCCGTTGCGGAAGGAACTGAGCGTCGAACTTGCCCACGCGCTGATCGACCTCAGGGCTGACGACGAACTTCAACGTCGATACGACTTACTGGCGGAGAGAAATACCGAGGACATCCTGACCCCCGCTGAGCGCGTCGAACTGAAGTCGCTCGTCTGTGCCAATTCACTCCTGGGCGCTCTGAAGGTCGAAGCCCGCGCCGTTCTGCAAGGAGCCGGGACCGGCTGATGGATGCCGCGCCGACTGGCTGCCCGGAGTTCATTCCCGCCCGAGCCCGAGTTGCCGAGGCGCTTTTCGCTTCACCTGCGGGGCGAACGCCGAGGCGGGCGCAAAGCGAATCGCTGTTACGAATGAATCGAGCTCTCGGTCCCGGGCGTCTCCCCATTCGGGATGGGCGCGGACCGATGCGAGGGTCTGCTCCTCGATTGCAGCGAATAGCGGCCCGAGGTTGTGACCGCTGAGCATGACGATCCATTCGTCGATTTCAATCCGGAGCATGTCCGGCTCGGGATAGCTCCAATTTGAACCGGCATACCGTAGCCACGGCATATTGCGTCGCCAATCCTTGCCGTCGTCGAAGGTCACGCTGGCCGGACGGGCCTTCGTTTCAAAAAACAGCCGAGCCTTTCTTTGGAGCGTCTCCATGTTACAAATGCATCCGCTCGTGGATCGTCTCGCGAATCCGGCGCCACTGATCCGCGGCGGCCCACATCGCCAGCCGTACGTTTTCCAACATGCGCGGCAGCCGCCGGCGCGAGACGAGTTCAGCCTGCGTCAACTGCCGGCGCTCGACGAATTCCGTCGCGAGTTCGCGTCCGGCATCTGGCGCTTCCAGCCGGGCGAGGATTTCCTTTCGATTGGAAACGTAAATGTGGTGTGCTCCCCGATACCGAGTGCTGGCCACGTAGAATTGACGGCGCATGAGTGACCGCGCCGCAACCTCCCCCAGAACAAGCAGTGATTCTTCGGCTGTACTCCCCTGAGCCCGGTAGGCCGTCAGAGCGTGTCCATAGGTCCACGCCTTGAATGCAGCCGGCAGACGGCGACCATCGGTCAAAATCACCTCGTCGCCCTCGGGATCGACGCGAGCGACCTGCTTGAAATCGCCGTTGGCGAACCCTTGCGTCTCTTCTCGGCCACGTATCAGCAGGCGGTCGCCGGATGAGATCGCGAGCATTTCTGCGCGGCCGACCTCGAACGCCCCGCATTGCTTTCGCGTGATCTTCGTTTCCAGGCCCTTTTCCCCGCGCACGTGAAGCCCGTCTGCCAGGACCTCGACCACTTCGGCCGCCATGCCGCGTCCGAAGGCACGCGTGTCGCGAACGAACAACAGGCGGTCGCCGGCCTGGTATTGCTCCCAGTGCTCCTTCTGCTCGTTGGTCCAAGCGAGCGGTTTGACCGCTTCTCGTATGACCTCCGGTTCCCCGAGCAGCCCGGCCCGACGCAGCGCTGCCCGGGCGTGCGGATTGAAGCGCTCAATTTCCTCCCAGAATGGAATGACGACGAGCGTATCGACGTCCTGGGCGAGGTTGTCTGCATAGTGGTCGGCAGCCTGGGAGAACAACATTTCATCGTTGCCCGTTTCGTGGATCATGCCCCTCCGCTCTGCGTAAAGAAATGCCTCCGTGACCTCTCCGGCCGCCAGGAGACGGCTCAGCTTCCGATCCGGCTCCCCGCGCTGGCGAAGAACCTCCGATAGCCGCACGACGGGGGTATGCGTGTGTTCGATCACATGCCGCAGCCCGTCCCCACGCTGGACGCTGTAGTGCTGTTTCGTGTCGCCGACCAACAAGACCCGGGCATTTCTGTCGGCGGCGATGCGCGTGAGCCGTTCGAGTTGCTGGGTCGCGACGAGCCCGGCCTCGTCAATCAGGAGTACCCGATTGGTTGCTTTGGCCTGCAATGACGTGCTGACGAGAAACCGCTGCACAGTATCGGCTTCGCCGAAACCGGCCGAGGCCAATGCATCCCGGGCGCGGGTCGTCGGAGCGAGCGGCAGGAAAGGCGATCCTCCGGCCCCAAGATGCGCTTTCTCAATGGCCGCCAAAACGGTGGTTTTCCCGGAGCCAGCGTCTCCGACGAGAACGCTCAGAAGGTCTCTGCCGGCCAGCAACTCGCGCGCAGCGCGGGTCTGGCC
>JBOHXF010000360.1:0-13985 GCA_050737455.1 Opitutaceae bacterium
GGTCCAAGATCATCGTCGAGAAGTCCACGATCCCCGTGAAGACCGCCGAGACGATCAAGGAAATCCTGGCCGCGAATTCGCGGGGCTGCCGCTTCGAGGTCCTGTCCAACCCCGAGTTTCTTGCGGAAGGCACCGCGGTGCGGGATCTCCTGGCGCCGGATCGCGTGCTGATCGGAGGCGAACGAACGGCCGGCGGGGCGGCCGCCATCGAGACGCTGGCCGGCGTCTATGCGCGATGGGTGCCGTCCGAGCGCATCATCAAGACCAATCTCTGGTCGTCGGAACTGTCCAAGCTCGTGGCCAACGCCTTCCTCGCGCAGCGCATTTCCTCGATCAACTCGATCTCCGCGCTCTGCGAGGCGACCGGCGCCGACATCGACGAGGTCGCGGGCGCGATCGGGCGCGACTCCCGGATCGGGCCGAAATTCCTGAAGGCGTCCGTCGGCTTCGGCGGCTCGTGCTTCCAAAAGGACATCCTGAACCTCGTCTATCTGTGCGAGCACTTCGGCCTTCCTGAGGTCGGCGCCTACTGGAACAGCGTCATCCAGACCAACGACTGGCAGAAACGGCGTTTCGCCGCGCGCATCATGCGCGCGCTGTTCAACAGCGCGGCGGACAAGAAGGTCGCGATCCTCGGATTCGCGTTCAAGAAGGACACGAACGACACCCGCGAATCGCCGGCGATCGCCGTCTGCCGCGATCTGCTCGGCGAGCAGGCGCGTGTGGCTGTATACGACCCGAAGGTCGACGCCGCGCAGATTCGCCGCGAGGTCCTCGGTGAGCGGCCCGACGACGGGCGGCTCGTGGTGGCGCCGTCGGCCTACGAGGCGGCAGCCGGCGCGCACGCGCTGGCGGTCCTGACGGAGTGGGACGAGTTTTCCGGTCTGGATTTCGGACGGATCCACGCGGCGATGGCTAAACCGGCGGCGCTGCTCGACGGGCGCAACATTCTCGACCTGCCCCGGCTGGAGAACCTCGGTTTTAGGACGTACGGCGTCGGCAAGCCCTGAGCGCTCCGAACAGTCAGCGGCTCGCGGCGACCTCGATCCACGGAGGCTGTATCATCGCGCGCACCCGGCGGCTCATCGCTATGGCAAGGACGAGGGCCGCCGCCAGGCTGGCCGCCGCGACGCGCCGATAGACTCTCCGGCGCCGGCGCCGGCGTTCGGACCGTTCCAGCGACTCGGCATAGGCCATGGCGGGCGGCGTCCGGGCCGCAGCTCCCGCGGGATGCGCGGCGCCTTCGAATGCGTGCACGAGCCCGGGATCGGCCACCTCCCGGAATATCCTACCGAATTCGTCCCGCCCGAGGCCGCCGATCAGAAACCGGAGCTTCTCGTACGCGTAGGCCTCCTCGCGCACGAACCGCGGAAACGCGAGGAGCGTCACCGGGATGTCATGGACGGCCAGGGTGTGCATGAACTGGTGGAAGAGTTCGGCAAGGATGGCCTTCTGCCGCGCCGGGTCGTCGGTTTTCCAGAGGCCGCCGGGAACCCCGGCGAAGCCGCCGCCGATCCGGGCCCGGCTGAGCGACGCGGCCTCCAGGTCGCGGATCGGCACGATCGCGTGATCGATCGTGAATGTCCCTGTGGCGAGGATCCCGGGCAGCGTCTCGCACAGATCGGGGCTCTTGACGACATACGGAGAGTCCGGTGCCAGGATGTCCTGCTCGAGGCCCGCCTGGCAGTGCTCGAAGTACTCGCGTTTCCAGGAGGTGCGGGTGAAGCCCGTATCGACGCCGCACTCGGTCAGGAGCCTGACCAGGACCGTGGTGCCGGCTCGGCCGGTTCCTCCGATGATGATTTTATGGGTGGTGGATTGCATCCATGAAGCAAGGCAAGCCAAGTCGCGCGTCGGCGGCCTGGTTTCCCCGATGCCTGTTATGACGTGCCGACAAGCGATAAGTTGCGCAAAAGGGCGGCGGCGACGGTGAATAGCGGACATTCCGCGCCGAACTTCCGGTGCCCGGTGCCCGCCGTCCTGGATTTCACGTCGGATTGCCCGTCACATGCCGAGCGCCGTCTTGTAGAGGCGGGGGACGCGTTTCGTGACCGAACAAAGCGTTTCCCAAGGTATTGTATCGGCCCATGCGCTGAATTCGGCGATGGTGATCTCCGCCCCATTCTGGACGCCGACAAGCACCGCCTCGTCTCCGCTCGCGGCGTCCGGAACCTCCGTCACGTCGACAATCGTCTGGTCCATCGTGACCCGGCCCAGCACCGGACAGCGTCGGCCGCGCACGAGGACCGAAGCGCGGTTGCTGACCGCCCGCGGCACGCCATCGCCATAGCCCGCGCACAAGACGGCCGTGCGGGAATCGCGAGCGAGCGCATGGGTGCGGCCGTAGCTGATGGTGGTGCCGGCGGGGAGCCGCTTGACGAGCCCGATCCGGGTATGGAAGCTGAACACCGGCTCGGTGCGGACCTGCGTCAAGAGCGAACCCGGCCGGGGAAGGATGCCGAACTGCAGCAGGCCGACGCGCACCGCGTTGAACGGACTGGATCCCTCCATGGTCTCGAGACCGGCGCTGTTGTCGGCGTGGACGAACAAGTGTTCCGTCCGCAGGCCCTCGCATCGCGCAAGAGCGCCGAGAAAGCGGCGACGCTGCTCCGCCGTGAACGCCGGATCGTCGTCGGGGCTCGCGAAGTGGGTGAATACCCCGGCCAGGCGCAGGTGCGACGCCGCGGCGATGGCGCGGTGGAGATCCGCGGCCTCCTCGTACCACACCCCGAGGCGGCCCATCCCGGTGTCGATCTTCAGGTGGACTGCAATCGGGCGCTCCGCCTCGCGGGCCGCCGCGTCGAGCCGCGCGATTTCTTCGCCGGACGAAACGGTCGCGGCGAGGTCGTACTCGGCGAGGTAGCGATCCTCCTCGGGCAGAAGCGGGCTGAGGAGCAGGATCGGCCAGCCGGGCCCGAGTTCGCGCAAGGCCGCCGCCTCGGTCACGTTCGCCACTGCGAACAGGTCCGCTCCGGCATGCATGAGGCGGGCGGCGATCTGCTGAAGTCCGTGGCCGTAGGCGTCCGCCTTCACGACCGCGACATATTTCATATGCGGCGGGAGCGAAGCCCGGATGAGCCGGAGGTTCCGCTCCAGGGCCGCGAGATCGATCTCCGCCCAGCAGCGGCGCGGAAGGCTCGAGGCGGGCGAGCTCATGGGGCGGCGTGCACTTTTCCGTCCCAGGTCGCGTAGGCCGGTTGGGCGTGAAGGAACGCATCCGGCTCATCGCTCGCGTGAAAAAGGTCCGCTTCCGGCGCCTGCCGGAGGAGGCGGGGAAGATCGTAGGGGACCTGCCGGACCTTTCCCGGAAGCGCGGCCCAGTGCCGAAACTCCGCTGCCGTCGCAAGCGGGCCGTCTCCCAGTTCGCACGTGCCCACGCGCCTTAATTCGCCGCCGCGCCTTAGGAAATGCCAGGTGTCGCGCCGGGCGTCGGCGATCCAGGCGAGGTTGGGATCGGGGTCGGCCGTCCCCTCGGCCATCACGGCGAGCGCGTTATAGGCGAAAACCGGCCGGAACCGGAGGGCGCGCCAGCATCGGATGGCCATCGCGGCGGTTCGGATGCCGAGGACCGAACCAGGCGCTTCGCACAGCGCGAACGCAGCGGCCGCGCCGGGGGCCGCTCCTAGGGCCGAAAGGGCCGCGAACAGCGCGGTTCCTGCCTCCCCCTCGGCGGAAGCCCACTGCGCGGATTCCAGGCGCTCGGACGCAAGCCAGCCCGCGTGAACCCGGGCTCCGGCCGCGTCCAGCAGGAGGATCGGCGGATGCCGCAGGAGAAGCTGCCGAAGGCTGGGCATCGGCGCCAACCAACATCGTGCTCCAGGCCGGTGCAAGCCTTGCCTTCTGGAACAGGGGGGCTGGCACACCAATATCCTCCGCGGAGCCGCTGAAACGGTGTTCCTCGCGCATCGCTGAAGCTCGGCTGCCACCCGGCCGCGCGCGATCCCGGACGCGACCTCTAATACGTTTGACCCCAACCGAGGCCGCCTTACGTTGATCGATTCTCCGACCGTGAACGTTCAAGTCACCACCGTCTCCCCGACCCGCAAGAGCCTGCTCGTCAGCCTGGATCCGTCCGAAGTCGACACCGAGCACCGCGCGGTGGTGGACCAATTTGTCCGTCAGGTCCGCCTGCCCGGTTTCCGTCCGGGGAAAGCTCCGGCGCCAGTGGTGGCAAAACGCTTCGGCAAGGAGATCGGCGACGAGTTCAAGCAAAAGGTGGTCGCCAAGGCCTACCGCGGCGCGCTGGAGCAGGACAAGCTGCCGGTCGTGAGCGTCGTCGGGGTCGAGGAGGGCAAGATTGCCCCGGGCGAGGGCGCCCAGGTGACTGTGACCGTCGATCTGCGCCCGGAATTCACCCTGCCGGAGATGAAGGGCATCGCGGTGGAGGTGGCGAGCCCCGAACCCACGGACGCCGAGGTGGAGCAGGCGCTCGAAGGCCTGCGTGGCGAGCGCGCCGATTTCAAGCCGGCTGCGCGGCCGGCCCAGAAGGGCGATTTCGTCAAATTCGGATACGAAGGGTTTCTGGAGGGCCGGCCGATCGCCGAGATCGCGGCGGACAAGCAGCTTTACGGCAAGGTCGCGCAGACCTGGGAAGAGGTGGAGGGTGAGCGCGAGGGTCATCTGCCCGGCCTCGGCCGGCTGCTCGCGGGCCTCAAGGCGGGCGACAAGCCGCGGGTCCCGATCTCCTTTCCCGCGGACTTTGCGCCCGTTCCGGCCCTCGCCGGCAGGACGGCCGATTTCGATCTGGAGATCCTGGAGGTTCGCGAACGAACGCTTCCGGCGTTGGACGAAGCATTTTTTCAGGCCCAGGGCGTTAAGGGCCTGGACGAACTGAAGGCCCAGTCACGCGAGCGCATCCGCGAGGATAAGGAGCGGCGCAATGCGGCCGAACGGCGCAGGCAGGTCACCGACGCCGTCGTCGGCCTGGTCGACTTTCCGGTCCCGGAGAGCCTTGTCGAGTCGGAGACCCAGTCGGTCCTCCGCCGGTTCATCGAGGAGCAGATGCGGATGGGGGTGCCCGAGGAGCAATTCGAGAAGGACAAGAAGCAGTTGTTCACCGGGGCCCGGCAGGCGGCGCAAAAGCGGGTGAAGCTTCAGCTCATCCTGGCCCGCGTCGCCGAGGCCGAAAAGATCGAGGTCGAGGAGAAGGACATCGACCAGTACCTCTATGCCGAATCCCAGCGTCGCCGGGAGAAGCCCGAGAAGCTCGCGCGCGAGCTGGGTAAGGACCGGGACCGGCTGCGGGCCGTCCAGGAATCAATCGTTTTCGACAAGGCGCTGGGATTCCTGGTCTCGCAGGCCAAGGTGACCGTGCGTCCGTGAGCCGATTCGCGTTTCCCGGGTTGCGCCCGGGCCTTTTCCGTTGAAACTAGGGGGACAATGAGCAGCTATTACGTTCCCATCGTCCTGGAAAACACCGGCCGCGGCGAGCGGTCGATGGACATTTACTCGCGCCTGCTCAAGGACCGGATCATCTTCATCGGGACGCCGATCGACGACGGCGTGGCCAACGTCGTGATCGCCCAGCTCCTGTTCCTCCAGATGGAGGACGCGAAGAAGGACATCCACCTGTACGTCAATTCCCCGGGCGGAGTCGTGACGGGCGGCATGGCGATCTACGACACCATGAATTTCCTTCAGTGCGACGTCGTCACCTACTGCATCGGGATGGCCGCGAGCATGAGCACCGTCCTGCTCGCCGCGGGCACCAAGGGCAAGCGGTTCGCCCTGCCGAACAGCCGCGTGATGATCCACCAGCCCTCCGGCGGCGCGGGCGGCCAGGCCGCGGACATCGCGATCGCCGCGAAGGAGATCCTCCGCTGGCGCCACACCCTGACGGAGGTCATCGCGAAGCATACGGGAAAAACCCGGGAGCAAGTGGAGAAGGATTCGGACCGCGACTACTACATGAGCGCCGCCGAGGCGAAGAGCTACGGCATCGTCGATCACGTGGTGGAATCGACCCGGGAGGCCGAATCGCTCGCGGTGAAAGCCGCCTGAGCGGCCGCCCGGGTGGAAACTCGTTCTTGCCGCGCCTCCTGCGGCATGCATAGTGGGTTCGAAGCTTAACCCATGGCCAAATCGTCGCGCATGACGTTGTGCTCCTTCTGCGGGAAATCGCAGGCGGAAGTGAAGAAGATCATCGCCGGACCGGGCGTGTACATCTGCGACTCTTGCGTCAATGTCTGCAAGACGATCATCGACCGGGAGGTGAAGCAGCCGGTGGCCGACGCCAAACCGACGATCCGGCTTGTGAAGCCGTCCGAGATCAAGAAGGTCCTCGACGACTTCGTGATCGGCCAGGAGCACGCGAAGAAGGTCCTGTCGGTCGCCGTCTACAACCACTACAAGCGCCTGCTGTTCGACTCGGGGCAGGGGGCGAAGGATTCGGCGGCGCTGTCGCCCGAGTTCAACGACGTCGAGATCGAGAAGAGCAATATTCTCCTCGCGGGGCCGACCGGCTCGGGCAAGACGCTGCTCGCCCGCACGCTGGCGCGGATCCTGGACGTCCCCTTCGCGATTTCGGACGCCACGACCCTCACCGAGGCCGGCTATGTCGGCGAGGACGTGGAGAACGTGGTGCTGCGGCTGCTGCAGAACGCGAATTACGACGTGAAGCGCGCCGAGTGTGGGATCATCTACATCGACGAGATCGACAAGATCCGGCGCACCACCGAGAATGTCTCGATCACGCGCGACGTCTCCGGGGAGGGCGTGCAGCAGGCGCTGCTCAAGATACTGGAGGGCACGGTGTGCAACGTGCCGCCCCAGGGCGGCCGAAAGCATCCGAACCAGGAGTACATCCAGATCAACACGACGAACATCCTTTTCGTCTGCGGCGGGGCGTTCGTCGGGCTGGAGCAGATCGTGAAGAAGCGGCTGGGCCAGCGCTCGCTCGGCTTCCACATCAATTCCGAGGATCGGGAGCTGAAGCCCGAGGAGCTCATGAAGAGGATCGCGCCCGAGGATCTGGTCCGCTTCGGCATGATTCCGGAATTCATCGGTCGGCTCCCGGTCGTCTCCGTCCTGGACGAGCTCCAGGACGCCGATCTCGAGAAGATTCTGCTTCGGACCAAGAATGCGATGGTGAAGCAATACTCGAAGCTGTTCGCCATCGACGGTGTGCGGCTGCGGCTGACGCCGGACGCGGTCCGCGCCGTCGCGCACAAGGCGATGGAGCTGAAGACCGGGGCCCGCGCGCTGCGCTCGATCATGGAAAGTCTGATGCTGGAGGTCATGTACGATCTGCCCCAGCGCGACGACATCGCCGAGGTGGTGATCGACGCCGGCGTGGTCGCCGGCAAACGCCGGCCGATCCTGCGCCGCACCGCGAAATCGGTTCCGACCGAGAACGCGGCGTGACGGTCTATCCGGCCATCGACCTGAAGGGCGGCCGGTGCGTCCGGCTTGAGCAAGGCCGAGCTGACCGCGAAACGGTTTATGCCGACGATCCGGCCGAGGTGGCCGCGCGTTTCCAGGTCGCGGGCAGCCGGTGGGTCCATGTGGTGGACTTGGACGGGGCGTTCGCTGGCGCCCCGCGGAATATCCAGGCGCTGGTCGGCATCGAAGCGCTCGGCATGCGCGTCCAGTTCGGCGGCGGCCTGCGCGACAGGGCCGCGGTCGAGCGTGTGCTTTCGCTGGGGGTGGCGCGGGCCGTCATCGGAACGCGAGCGGCGGAGGATGAGGCGTTCGTGGCAGAGCTGGTGCGCGACTTCGGCGAGCGGATCGCGGTCGGCATCGACGCCAGGCACGGGCGGGTGGCGGTGAAAGGCTGGCTCGACACGACCGCAACCGCGGCCCTGGACCTCGCGCGGAGGATGGACGACCTGGGGGTGGCCACGCTGATCCACACCGACATAGCGACCGACGGGATGCTGGCCGGCCCGAACCTGCCGGCCCAGGAGGCCCTGCTGGGCGCGGTCCGCGCGCGGGTGATCGCGAGCGGAGGGGTGACCCGGCGGGAGGACGTGGCCGCTCTGGTCGCCTTGGGCCGCCGCTGCGCGAATCTCGACGGGGTGATCGTCGGCAAGGCGCTCTACGAGCGCCGGGTCGCGCTGCCCGACCTGCTCGAATTGGCGGGCGGGGCCGCTTGAGGGCCGCCGCCGGGGCGAACGCCCGGCGGCCCGCTCACCGGCGGTTCAGCGGATGCTCCAACTCGGCCGTCGCGGCGCCCGCGCGCCGCTTGACGACGGTCTGGAAGAACGTCGTGTTCGGCACGAGGATCGTCTCCCCGGGCGCGCTTTCGAGGGTGGTGAAGACGACGGTGAGGTCGACGACCCGGCCGCGCACGTTGTTGCCCGGCAGTTCCAATTCGTCACCGAGATTGAACGGCTTCAGGACGACGAGCGCGACCGTGCTGAGGACGTGGCTCAGCGTGCTCCACGAGGCGACGAACCCGATTCCGATGATGCCGAGCGCGGCGCCAAGCAGGGCGACGAGCCCATTCGTTTGGAATCCCCACCGGCTGAGGATGAGGACCGTGGCCGCGATCAGGATCGTGCTCCGCAGGACGAAGCGCGCCGGCGTGAGCGCGAGGGGGGACAGTTTCGCCCAGCGGGCCAAAGCGTTGAGTCGGCCCCTGAGGCCGAAGAAGAGCGCGACGGCCACGCCTCCGATGATCGCCGATTGCACCAATTTTCCGGTTGTTTCCGTGTCGAGCATGATCGAGATCCCACCTCACGGGCGAGATCTGTCAAGTCCGGGCGCCTCTACGCCGGAGGGCTCGGCGGCGTATCCGCCCGGCAATCTCCTCCAGGGGATAGGTGACGATCTCGGCCAGGGTGGGATGGTACCAGGGCGCCCGCAGCAGATCGAACACGGTCGCCCGCAGCGCCAGGGGCCCGCTGAAACAATGGATGAGCTCGCCCGCGTCGGGGCCCACGATCTCCGCGCCGAGAATCCGGCCGCGCGTCGGCTCGGCCCAGACCTTGACGAAGCCGCGCTTGGCCTCCATCAGGATGGACCGGCCGTGGTCGTCGAACGGATACGAGGCCGAAACGAACGGGAGGGCGTGGTCCGTGAGTTCGCGCTCGGACTGTCCGATGAGGGCCAAGGGGGGATCGGTGAACACGACGCTCAGCTGAAGCCGGAAATCGACCGGCCGGACCCTCCGTTCGCCGGAGGCGTGGCGGGCGGCAACTTCGCCTTGCTGGACCGCGATGTGGACGATCTCCACCGGTCCCGAGCAGTCGCCGGCCGCGTAGATGTGCGGAGCGCTCGTCTGCTGGAAACGGTTGATCGAGATCCTCCCATCGGTCCGGGTCCTGACACCGGCCGCGGGCAGGTCCAGCGCGGAAGTGTCCGGTTCCCGCCCGAGCGCGTTGAACAGCTCCTCCGCCCGCAGGCTCCGCCGGCGCCCGCCCTGTCGGAACGCGACGGAGAAGCCGTGCGGCTCCCGCGAGACACGCTCCAGCCGCGTGCCGACGACGACCCGGACGCCGTCCGCTTCCAGACCGGCCTGGACCGCCGCCGCGCTCTCGGCCGAGTGGCCCGTGAGCACCTGCGCGCTGCGCTGAATCAGCGTGACCCGGACTCCGACGCGGGCGAGGAATTGGGCGAGTTCAACCGCGACGAGCCCGCCTCCGAGGACGATGACGCTTCCCGGCGCGCGGGAGAGTTCGAGCACGTCGTCGCTCGTCCATGCGCGCGATTCGGCAAGACCGGGTATGGGCGGAACGCTTGGCTTCGAGCCGGTCGCTATCAGGAAATGCCGGCTGCGCAGGCGGCGCCCGCCTCGGAGCTCGATGGTGTGCGGATCGACGAACCGTGCGAATTCCCGGATAAGCCGGAACCGCCCGTTCGAGAGCTGAGCCTGCCGATAGGCCGCGAATTCCTCGATGATGCGCCTTTTGCGCGCCTGGATCGCGGGCAGGCTCGGTTCGGCGGTTGGAATGCGCAGGCCGAAAAGCCGGCCCTGGCGCGCGAGGTGGAGAATCTCGGCGCTGTAAATCAGGGTCTTCGAAGGCATGCATCCGCGCAGGATGCACAGCCCGCCCAGCTCCTTCGCCCCATCCACGACGGCCGTTCGCAGACCGAGCGCGGCGGCCGTCCGCGCCGCGTTGAAGCCGGCGGACCCGCCCCCCAACGCCACGAAGTCGTAATCCCAGCGAGCCATGGGACCTTCTCGCCGAGGATGGGCTCCCCGTCAAGCCGCCCGCCCGATCACCGTCCCTTGCCGAAGACCATGATCTGCACCGTGCGCAGCACGATTGTGGCGTCGAGCCGGAACGAAAAATGGCGGATGTAGTACAGATCGTATTCGAGCTTGCGGACCGTGTCCTCCGCTGAGGCGCCGTAGTGAAAGTTCACCTGGGCCCATCCGGTGATTCCGGGCTTCACCAGATGCCGGTAGGAATAGCACGGGATCCGTCGCTCGTATTCGGCCACGAGACGGTCCCATTCGGCGCGGGGGCCGATCAGGCTCATTTCGCCCCGCAGGACGTTCCAGAGCTGGGGGAACTCGTCGATGCGGCTGCGCCGCAGGAAGCGGCCGACCCGCGTGACGCGGGCGTCTCCGTCCCGGGTGTACGGGTCTCCCTGCGAGGCTCCCGGGCGCATCGTGCGAAGCTTGACCGCGCGGAACGGGGCGCGGTACCGCCCCACGCGGGTCTGTCGGAAAAAAACCGGTCCGCGATCCTCGAGCCGGATCGCGGCCGCCGCGAGGGCAAGCACCGGCGAGAACAAAATGAGGCCTAGCGCTGCGAGCGCGAGATCGCTCGCTCGCTTCAGACGCTCGAAGACGGGTTCGCGCGCGAGGTGGAAGCCCTGCTGGAAAAGCCAGGCCGGATTGAGCCGGTACAGAGGGATCTTCTGCCAGTAGACCTGATGGAAGAGCTCCAGCGGATAGGTCGGCACGCCTCCAAAATACAGATCCATCAAAGCCTGCGCCCCTTCGGGGCCGATGTCCCGTTGCGATTCGCGCAGCACGATCGCCTCGACCAGGAGGCGGCCCGAGCGGATTCTCTCGAGCGTGTCGGAAAAAACGAGGACCGAATCGGACCCGGCGACGGGGCCCGGCGAAGCGTAGACGACGGGCTGGGCCACGCCCATCTTCAGGCATTCCTCGCGGAAGTCCTCCTGGCTCGCCAAATCGCCGATGAAAAGCAGGCTGCGGCCACGGCGAAGATGGGCAATGCGGCGGCCGACGAGGTGGCGGCCGCCGAGGGTCAACGGCACGAGGAGCACGAATCCGAGGATGATGACCGCGCGGCTGGACCGGATCTCGTAGCCGGCGGGCAGGAAGGTGTACGCGAGCAGCAGCGTGGCGAGCATGGCGCAAAGCAGCGCCAGGATGTGCAGCGCCATGTAGTCGAGGCTGCGCATGTTGGTCCGCGCCCGGTACCCCTCGATCAGATAAGTCGCGAACCAGAGCAGCAGAACGGGGGGAAGCAGCGGCAGGACGATGAAGCGCTGCGGGACGCCGCGGTAGATGCCCAGGAGATTGAAGGCGAGGATGGCGGCCGCGGCGTCGAACGCCAGCAGGACAAGGCACGTCTTGCGGGTGGTCGTCATGGGGCGAGGGTTGGTCGGAGGATGGTGGAAAGCCGCGGCGAGTCCAGATCGCGCGGCGGCGGCCGCTATAAAGGCGCCGCGAGCCAGGCGTCCCATTCGGCCGCGGCGGCGGGCGCGCCGCCATTCAGAAGGGCGAAGCGTCGGGCCGCGTCGGCCCGAACCGAGCGCAGTTCGGGCCGGCTGGCCAGTTCACGGAGGGCCGCCGCCGCGCTCGCTGTATCCCCGGCGGCAAACGCCTGGCCGAAACCGCTGGTCTCGATGAGGCGGGCGGGCTCGCTGTCGGGCGGTCCCAGGAACAGGACCGGGCGGCCGGCCGCCGCCGCGCCGTAGAGCTTGCTAGGGAAGACGAAACGCTCACAGCCCGCCCGGAGCGTGATCAGGTGGAGGTCGGCGGCCGCGAGCGCCGTGGCCAGCCGGGCCAGGGGCTGGGCCGGCAGAAAGCGGACGGCATCCAGTCCGCGCGCAGCCGCCTTCCGTTCCAGGTTCGCCCGCAGAGGGCCCCCTCCGACGATCGCGAACCCGAAGCTTGGATCGCCGCGCACGGCCGCCGCGAGATCGAGGATCGCGTCCAGCTCGTGCGCCCGCCCCAGGTTTCCGCTGTAGCTCGCGACGAACCGTCCGGCCAGCCCCCATTCCTGCCGGAGGCGAGCCACCGCGCCGGGGTCCGCCGATGCGAGGCCGGCGAGCGCCCAATTCGGGCGGATCCGAATGCATTCGGGCCGGGCCCCCCCGGCCGCGGCGGCTTCGGCCATGGCGGCTCCCGGGACCACGCACGGGTCCGCGCGTCTCCAAGCCCAGTTGCGTGGAGGCGCGAAAACCCGCCACAAGCTCCGGCCGGTCACGGCGACCGCGATCTCCGGATAGATGTCCTGGACCCAATGCGCGAGGCGGGCGCGTCGGATCGCGGCGACCAGGGCGGCGCCCACGCCGAGCAGCGGCGGATCGGTCATCGCCACAACCGTGTCCCCAGGGCGCAATTCGAGCGCCAGACGGAAGACGGCGCGGCCGAGGAAGAGCGACCAATCGAGCGCCTTGGCCGGGACCGAGCTTGAGCGGCTGCGGCGGCTTGCGATCCGCACGATCCGGACGCCTCCGGCGACTTCCCGGGAAGGGGTTCCGGCCGGGCGGCTGGCGAGGACGGTGACCGGGCGGCCGCGCGCGGCCAGCGCCTCCGCGAGCTCAGTGAGCAATTGGCCCGTGGCCGTCTCGTCGGGCCGGTAATACCGGTTGACGAAGACGATCCGGCGGATTCCGCCGCCGCCCGTCTTCATCGGCGAGTTTCCGGCCGGCATTTCAATTCGGCGGCCTTTGCCATGCCGAGAAACTCGTAAATGCCCATGAGCCGGCAGAAGAGATAACCGCGATGGCCGTCAAGGAAGCCTGCGCGCCAGAAATAATGATACCAGAAGCGGAGGGTGGGCCGGAACGGCAGCGCCCGTGCGAGGCGCTTCAGCCGGCGCTTGCGCGCAAGGGGCGCAGCCAGGTCCGCACGGGCGGCGGCGGTCGCGGCCTCGCGCGATGCGAGCAGCCGCGCTTCCCAGTTGCTGTACCGATCATGCTTTTCCAACCACACGGAGATCGTCGGGAAGGCGTAGTGATCCATCTCCCCCTTGAGCCGGCCCGACCGTCCGCGCAGAAGGACGTGCTCGTGCACCTCGTTGTCGCCGGAATCCCGCTCGGTCCCCCCGGGAAGCTGTTCGTAACGGCCGAGCCGGTGGCGGAAAAAACGCAGGTTCCAGCTCGGGTAGTACCCGCAGTGCCGAAGCCACCCGCCCATGAACCAGAACCGGCGGTTGATATAATAGCCGTCGGCTTCGGGAGCGGCAGCCGTCGCGGCCAGCTCCCGGCTCAGTTCCGGCGTGAGGCGTTCGTCGGCGTCGAGGATGAGGATCCACTCGTTGCGCCAGTGCAGGTTCTCGAGCGCCCAGTTCTTCTTTTTTGGGAGGGTCCCGTTCCACCGGAAATCGACCACGGAGGCGCCGAGTTCCCATGCCAAGTCAGCCGTGCCGTCGGTGCTGGCGGAATCGACCACGACGATCTCTTCGGCATCGGCCGCCGATTCGATGCAGGCGCGCAGGTTCGCCGCTTCGTTCCGGGTGGGGATGAGGACGGAGTAAGGCGCCTTCATTGGGGAATCGGATCGGGGGGGGAGGAGAGTTCGGCGTAGCGCAAGGCGCAGAAAAAGAGGATCCACCAAGCCAGAACCACAGCGGTGTTGCCGAACGGAAACTCGACCGCGGCGTACGCGAGGACAAGGAGGCACCCGGTCAGCGCCTGGCGGGAGAGGTCGGGCCAGCGGCGCGTTCGGGTGAGCGCAAGGGGCGCTGCGCCGCAGAGCAGGAGGAGGACGAAACCCGCCGCGCCGTGTTCGGCCAACGCCTGCAGCCAGTCGCTGTGCGCATCGTGGTACACGCGCGGAAGCAGATCCTTGGGGTTTGGGCCCTGCCGGTTGTAGAGCTGGAACACCCAGGGGT
>JBOHXF010000361.1:0-4273 GCA_050737455.1 Opitutaceae bacterium
TCAACCCCAACCCGAAGAACACCTTTCTTTGGTGAAGCGGCGAAGAACATCCCGGGAAGAAGAACGAACGGTTTTCAAACGACCGTTCTTGTACGACTTTCAGTTCGCCGTCCGCACCGCCGCTCGCAGCTGTTGGAGGACGCGACGCCGCTGTTCGGCTCCGCGGCGGCGGTGCCGCGAGGAGGCGTGCTGCTGGCCGTCCCGGTGCTGGTGCGATCCGGAATCTTCGAGTGTGCCCGCGACATTTATGGCACGCTGGGGCCGGCCTTTTACGGATTGCGCACGAGCCTGATGACGATGCTCCTGATGGCGCTCTTGCGGATCAAGCGGCCGGAGGCGCTGAAGGAGCATTCGCCGAGCGCCCTCGGCCGCGTGTTGGGGTTGGACCGGGCGCCGGAGGTCAAGACCCTCCGGCGCAAGCTCGCGCGCTTGGCTGCGGCAGGCCGGGCGAGTGAGTTCGGGAAGGCTCTGGCCGAACGCCGCATTGCCGAGCGGGGCAAGGCCCTCGGCTTCCTCTACATCGACGGCCATGTGCGAGTCTATCATGGCAAGCATGCGATTCCGAAAGCCTTCACGCCCCAGCGCCGCCTGGCGGTTCCCGCCACCACCGACTATTGGGTCAACGACCAGCGCGGCGACCCGATCTTCGTCGTCACGGCCGAGGCGAACGCCGGGATGGTCAAGATGCTCCAGGCGGTCCTGATCGAGCACGTCCGCCCGTTGATCGGCGAACGGCGCGTCACCATCGTCTTCGATCGCGGCGGCTACAGCCCGAAGCTGTTCCTCCGGCTGGTCGAACTTCGCTTCGATATCCTCACCTACCGAAAGGGACGCTGTCCGGCCGTCCCCCGCCAGCGCTTTCGCGAGCATGCTGGCCGCCTCGACGGCCGCCGCATCGCTTACCTCCTCGCCGATCAGGATGTCCGGCTCCTGCGCGGGAAAGTGCGGCTGCGCCAAGTCACCCGATTGACTGACACCGGACATCAAACTCAAATCCTCACGTCCCGCCGGGACCTGACGGCCCTGGAGGTCGCCCATCGCATGTTCGAGCGCTGGAGACAGGAGAACTTTTTCAAGTATCTGAGCGAGGAATACGCCCTGGATGCCCTCGCCGAACACGCCGTCGTGCCCGACGATCCGCTACGGGAGGTGCCGAACCCAGCCCTCAAGGCCCTGGACCAGGCGCTCCGCGCGGCACGCAGCGACTTGGTGCGCCTCCAAATGGAATACGGCTTGGCCGCCTTGGTTCAGATCGAGAGCGGGGTGTTTACCCTCCGCAGTCTGACCCGAACCCAATCTCCGTTGGCTCTCTCTGTCCGCAAGGCGCTCCAGCGCTGCAAAGATCTCCAAGCCCGGCGCGCCAAGCTTCCCGCCCGCGTTCCTGTCCGCCAGGCCGTCCGCGACGAAATCGTCCGCTTGGCGCCGGAACGCCAGCACCTGATGAACCTGGTCAAAATGGTCGCTTATCAGGCCGAGAGCGACTTGGTCGCCCTTATCCATCCGCATTATCGGCGCGCCGACCAGGAGGGACGCACCCTCATTCAGTCTGCATTGGCCACCGCCGCCGATCTTGAGGTCACCGCCGACACGTTGCGCGTGATACTGCATCCGCTCAGTTCCGCCCACCGCAGCCGGGCCGTCGCCGCCCTCTGCGACGAACTCAACCGTGATCCCGTCGCCTTCCCGGGCTCACACCTGCGCCTTCACTTCGCCGTCGCCAACCCGCCGGATTAACGAAAAAGCGGACATTTTAACCGGGGCCTATGTCAGGAGGTCTGAATTTCGAGAGCGCCGCGAGGCGCTCGGATTCATCGAAGAAACTCGGCTGATATATACTCATGCCGAGAGAGAGCAGATTCCGTGCCATCTGTTTGCAGGACAATAGGATATATTATTCAAACCACCCTATAGGTACGCCCAGCATGTCCCACACCTCATTGAGTGAAAGTCTCATAACCAGCCCGACCGGGGCGAAGGTTAGCGAAGCGCAACGGCACGGCCGCGAGGCCAGGTCGGAAGGAAGCGCGGAAGCAAAATCGCGGGTCGATGAACAAGAACCGTCTATCAGGCGCGAAGGGCGGACGAGCGGGCCTATGGTCGCGAAGTCCACACCGGTCAAAGCCCGGCAGCGTAGAGACGGCGATCGTGCGAGGAAAGGGGTGGGGCTTATCTGGGGAGAGCTGCCCGGTGCCGTGGCGCAAGCCACGGCTGAGATCGCCATGAGGCGATCCGACCGCCGGGCAGCAGTCAGCACGGGGCGTAGTAGTGAGGAAGGCCGGGAAACCGGCTGGAGCGAAGGCCCGAACGGTGCGTCCGCGTGGACGCGAGCAAGAAGCGGGCGAGTAGCCTGCGCGTTGCCATGACGACGAGAGGACAAGCGGGCGCCGACCAAACGCCGTCCGAGGCCGGACTGATTTGACCTACGGTCCTGGGGGCGTCAAATTGCGTGGCGATCACTTTCGCGGAGGAATAAACTCGGCAAGGCCGCAATCGCCGAGGACAAGACCGGCTCCTCAAGCAGCCAATCGTTTGATCGGAGGGATTTTCGTTTCGAGCACCATTCTGATTTGTCGAACAATCTCCAACGCACCTCCAACGTCAGTGATCGCCTTCGACTTGGCGCCGACCATTTTTTCGGCGATTTCAGCTAAAATCGTTCGCTCCCTCCGATGCTCGACCAGCGAGGGATTGTTGAGATCGAGCATGTCGATATGGTATCTCGCCGCCGGGGTCGTCCCGACCAATAGATGGGTGGTGGGATCTTCAAATATTACATTGTCATAGTCCCTTTCCTCGCAAGGGTTCAAATACCTCATTCCAAGGCGCCGCTGTTTCGCCGTCGGCCATGACTCCCATTTTGCCTGGTTGCAAATGCCGTAGGCAGGAAAAAGGTTCGTGTATGGACTCCGATTCTTATGCTTCGGATTGAAATGGTCCACGTGCATTCCGCGCTCGCTGACCATTTTCACGTGCATCAACGAATAGGCGCAACGGTTCTCAAAATCTTCCAGCAGCAGAGGCAGCGCGCTGCGATAATTTGAAAGATTGAATTTTTTCTTCGGCTTATTCTTCCGGACTACGCGGGGCGTCGATGAAGTTGGCATATTCCTGCAATTGGGTCAGCAATCTCGCTTCCATTTGGCGGCGCTTGTACTGAAAAATGATTTCGTCGGCGGAGGGCGGATTCTTCGCCCGCCGGCGCTGTTTCAGCAGAGAATCGAATTCCTCTTCTTCCTTCTCGGAGACCTCACCCAGCGCCCGCTTGGTCGCCAGCTCCGAGTATCTGAATTCACGGGTGTTTGACCATTTGACGACCTGATGCGGCGGAACAGAATAACCCGACGAAATGGCGGTTCCTTTCGGGGTGAAGACTGGCGGCGGTGGAGCCTCGACCCTCGATGGCAAGTTGAACTCTCGGACCAAAAAAACGGCCTCTTCATCCGCCTTGATCGAGGGGGCGGCCGAACTTACGGCGGCATTTGGCATGACGGCGATCATACGGAACCCAGTAAAGCGACAACCAGTTGCTTGTGCAGAAGAAGATCGGAGTGAAACAAGCCCACTTGAACCAAATTAACCGGATCGGCCGAGCCGCTCTTTGAACGGGCGACTGTTCCTATGTCTTGAAGCAACACCGTGTAAAATGCTATTTCTCCCGACTTTCCCGCCATCGCCAGACGAATATAATTGGCGAAAAGAGGAGTTCGCCGGCCATCCGGAATTACCATCTCGGAATGGGGTTCGATTTCGCCGAAAGACTTCAGATAGTCCGCGGACGACTCTTTCATCTGGAGGAGTCCTTCACTGGAAACCAAAATCTGGGCAACGTCGATCGGCAGCCCTCGTTTGTCCGTATACGCCAATTGAACCAGCGATCCATTGTCCAGCTTTTCAATTGTAAACGCATTGAAAACGAACTGGTAATGGAAATCCGGAACTCCGGGGGCTATCTTGACGGCAATCGAGCCTTTGGCGTGCGGAGGCATCTGCGTATGGATGCCGTCCATCAGTGAACCGCGCAAGCCGGTAATTCGGTCCCTAACGCTCTTCTCTTGCCGCGGCTTGCGAATGTGCTGCCAGTGCGCTCGCAGTATCTGGTTGCTGCAAAAGGGCGTGATCGGGTGCTGGGCCTGACATTTGGGGTGCCGCCGGAGCGGCGCGCATCGGATTCCGATGCGCTGCCACGGCGCGTCCGGCGTCGGGTCGCCGGCGCGCCTAGCTGGGGCCGACACGGCGGCCCCAGCCCCCGGCTTTAGGGCGCAGCGGGCAGAGC
>JBOHXF010000362.1:0-10083 GCA_050737455.1 Opitutaceae bacterium
GTCGGCACGCGCGCGGTCCTCGCCGCCTGCCGCCGCCATGGCGTCTCGCGGCTCGTTTTCACCAGCACCCCCAGCGTCGTCTATAACGGCGGCGACCTGGACGGCGTGGATGAATCCGCCCCGCTCACCCGCTCGTGCCCCAGCCCCTACCCGCTGACGAAGGCGATGGCCGAGGCCGAGGTGCTGAAGGCCAACTCGCCCGCCCTGCGCACGCTTGCCCTTCGCCCGCATCTCATCTGGGGCCGCGACGATCCGCACCTGATTCCCCGCGTCGTCGCGGGCGCCCGCCACGGGCGCCTCCGCATCGTCGGCCGCGGCCGGAACCGGGTCGACCTCCTCCACGTCGAGAATGCCGTGGACGCGCACCTCCTCGCCGAGGCCGCCCTGCTGAGGCAGGACTCGCCGGCCGCCGGCCGCGCATACTTCATAACGAACGGTGAGCCCGTGCTTCTCTGGGAATGGATCAACGAGCTCCTGCGCCGGGTCGCCGCCCCCCCCGTCAGCCGCCGCGTCGCCCTTCCCGTCGCCCGCTCCCTGGGAGCCCTGTGCGAACTCTCCTGGCGTTTCCTCCCGCTCCATGGCGAGCCTCCGATGACCCGCTTCGTGGCCGAGGAGCTCGCCCACGACCATTGGTTCGACATCGCGGCGGCCAAGCGGGACCTCGGTTATGCGCCCAGGATCAGCATGGCGGCCGGCATGGATGACCTGATCGAATCGCTGCGCCCGAGGATGGCCGGGTAACCGGCAGAAGCCGATTCAGTGGAACCGCACCCGGTTCGGCCATACCATTGGGGGCGAATGCCTCGCTAGGCCGTTTTCGAATCGCACGTCATTCGTCATGACCCCCCCGGCTCTGACCCTGGGAAGACGGTTTGCGGCTCAAGAACGCTCCCGGAAGGTCATCGCGCTGCAGGGTGCTTCGTACGACGAAACCTATTGCGCGATCTGCCGGAGATTATCTGCCGAAATCAGTGGTTCCCCGAAGCGCTCAGCCCCGCTCCGATGCCGCATTCGGCCCCCGCCGGGCCGCCTGGCGCTGGCGCACCGCCTCGAAGAGCGTGATCAGAGCCGCCATCGCCACGTTGAGCGAATCGGCCTGGCCCGCCATCGGGATGCGGACGGACTCATCCGCGTTCCCGAGCCAGAATTCGCTGAGGCCGTATTGCTCGCTGCCCATCACGACGGCCAATGGGCCGCGCAGGTCGGCTTCGGTATGGAGGGTCGAAGCCGCCGGCGTCGTCGCCACCGCGCGAATGCCGCGTCCGCGGAGCCAGGGCCTGACCTCGGCGCTCTCCGCGACCACGCAGGGAACCGAAAAGAGCACGCCAGTCGAGGCGCGGACGACGTTGGGGTTGAAGAGATCGGTCACCGGATCGCACACGATCACGGCGTCGCAGCCGGCCGCGTCCGCGGCGCGGAGGATCGTTCCCAGGTTGCCGGGCTTTTCGATGCCTTCGACGATCAGCAAAAATGGAGCGGCGCCTGAAAACTTCAGGTCGTCCAGCCGCCGCTTCCACTGCGGCGCCACGGCGAGGAGACCATCCGGCCGCTCTCGGTAGGCGACTTTGGCGAACGCTTCTTTCGAAAGTTCGACCAGCTCCGCGCCGGATTCGCCGGCCCGGCGCAGCAGGTCCGGCTCGTTCACGCCCAAAAACCACTCCGGGCAGAAATACAGTTCCCGCAGCGGAACCGCCTTTTCGAGCGCTCGGCGAATCTCCCGATAGCCCTCGACCAGAAACAGCCCCGCCTCATCCCGCGGCCGGCGATCCCGCAGCTTCACGAGCTGCTTCACCCGGGGATTCTGGAGGCTGGTGATCTTTTCGGCGGACAATGCTGGGCAGCGTGGTGAGCTCCGGGCGGGAGTTCAACGGTTTGCGGGTGCCGAAGTTGCGTTGCCTTCCTGGATTCCTTTGAGATGATCGAGGAATTCAACGGGCGCATCGCGGAGTACGAGCCGTCCATTCGGCCGCTACTTCGATAGTCGCGATGCGGGGGACGGTTAACTTGGAGCCAGCTTATCGGTTATTTTTCAAGTAGATGGGCCGCAATAAATTCAATCCGTTCCCCTTCGCCTACCACCAGGAGATCGAACTCGAAATCGCCACCCTGACGAATCTCGGGCTCGGGCTCGGCCGGGTCGATAACTGGGTCGTGATGGTGCCGTTCACCCTTCCGGGGGAGCGCGTCCGAGCGCGGGTTTACCGCAATCACCGGAACTATTCCGACGCCGACCTGTTGGAGGTCCTCATCCCCTCACCGGACCGTCGGCCGGCCCCCTGCCCTCTCTTCGGGACCTGCGGCGGCTGCCAGTACCAACACTTGGGCTACGAAGGCCAGAAAACCTGGAAACGGCGCCAGGTCGCGGAGCTCCTCCAACACCTGGCCGGCGTCGAATTTCCCGTGGATCCCGTCGAGGGTTCCCCCCGGGAGTTCGGCTACCGGTCCAAGATCACGCCGCATTTCGAAAACCCGCCGGCCGGCGGTTCGGAGTTCCCGATCGGGTTCCTGCGCCAGGGGACGCGGTTCGATTTGGTCGACGTCCCGCATTGCCCCATTGCGACCGAGGGCATCAACGCCCGGCTTCCAGAAATCCGCGCCGCCGTGCGCGCACGCGCCGCCGCGGGAGACTACCGGCAGGGCGCCACCCTTCTCCTTCGCGAAGTCGAAGACGGCGTCGCGACCGATCCCGAGGCCGTGGTCACGGAAGCGGTGCGGATCGAGCCACCGCTCCGGCTCCGGTTTCTCGCCCGGGATTTCTTCCAGAACAATCCATTCATCCTCCCCGCGTTCGTCGAGCATGTGCGCCGGGAGGCGTCCGAAAGCGGCGCGCGCTTCCTGGTCGACGCCTATTGCGGCAGCGGGCTGTTCGCGCTCAGCGCGGCCCGCGCGTTCGATCGGGTTCTCGGCCTGGAAATCAGCGAAAGCAGCACCCGATTCGCACGGGAGAACGCGGGCGCGAACGGCGTCGCCAACGCCGAATTCCAGCCGGGCGACGCAGCCTCGCTCTTCGCCGAAGTCGCATTTCCGGCGGCCGAAACGGCCGTGGTGATCGACCCGCCCCGGCGAGGCTGCGACCAGGCCTTTCTTTCGCAGCTTCTCGCCTTTGGCCCTCGCACCGTCGTCTACGTGAGCTGTGATCCGGCGACCCAGATGCGTGACCTGAAACATTTCCTGGGAGCGGGCTATCGATTGGCACGGGTCCGGCCGTTCGATCTCTTTCCCCAGACCCGCCATCTCGAATGCGTCGTCACGCTCGCAAGGCGGGAACAGCATTAAGTGCTTGAAGGTTCGGACCCGGCGCGGTCAGAACAGGTCCGTGGCCGCGTCGACGTCCGATAAGACCAGCCCGCCCAAAAGCCATCGTTGGACCTTCTTCCGCCGTGGAAGCTTGGCGCAGGCGGCATTTCTCGCGAGAGAGGACCTGCTGGCGCTGGAGCGGCTCGACCTCAAGCTCTGGGTCGCCCTCTCCTGCCCGGTCCGCGGGCTCGAACTGGACGCGCGGACCCTCGCCCTGGTCGATGGGGACGGCGACGGCCGCATCCGCGCCAGCGAAGTGATTGCGGCCGCCAACTGGGCGGCGGCGCGGCTCAAGGACCCCGGCGATCTGCTCCGGCCGGCCGACGCGCTGCCGATCGATTCCATCGAGTCCGGCACTCCGGAGGGCGCGGCGATCGCCGACGCCGCGCGGCGAGTCCTCCAGGACGTGGGCGAGCGCCAGGCGACGGCGATCGGCTTGGGCGCGCTTGGCGCGCCGGAGAAGCTCTTCCCGGCCGGCCGGATCAATGGCGACGGGGTTGTCCCTCCCGGAGCGGCCGAAGACGACCCCACGCGAAAGCTGATCGCCGATATCGTCTCATCCTCCGGAGCCGCCAAGGGCCCGACCGGCACCGAAGGCGTCACACGGGATCAGGCCGAGAAATTCTTCGCGGAAATCGAAGCCTATTGCAGCTGGGCGGATACGGCCACGCCCGCGGCCACCGCCACCCTCGGCGACCAGACGGAAACCGCCTACTCAGCGGTGAGCGCCCTTCGCGCCAAGGCGGACGATTATTTCACCCGGTGCCGAGTCGCGGCGTTTGATACTCGCGCGCAGGATGCGCTCAACCGGGCCGTCGAGGACTTCGCGCCCCTTGCCGCGAAGTCCCTGGAGCCGTCCACACCCGAACTCGCCGCCTTTCCCCTCGCCCACATCGCGCCCGACCGGGCGCTTCCGCTCGGCGCCGGCGTGAATCCCGCGTGGGCGGACGCGGTCGAGCGGCTCCGGGCGGACGCGGTCGCTCCCGTCTTCGGCACGGGCAAGAGCGACCTGACGGGGACGGAATGGAAGAAGCTTCAGGCGGTTTTTGCGCCTTACGAGGACTGGCTCAGGCAGCGGCCCGCGGGCAAGGCCCAGGCCGTGGGGCTCGCGCGCGCGAAGGAGATCCTGGCGGGCAGCGGGCGGGCCGGCCTCATGGCGCTGCTGGACCGTGACGCGGAACTGGCCCCCGCCTACGGGGCGTTCGCCGATCTGGAGCGGCTCATCCGGTACCGGCGCGACCTGTTCACCGTCCTGCACAATTTCGTCAGCTTCGCGGACTTTTATTCGCCGGACCGCCGGGCGATCTTCCAGGCGGGCGTCCTCTATCTCGACAACCGCTCCTGCGACCTTTGCGTGAGAGCGGACGATCCGGCGGCCCATGCGACGATGGCCGCCCTCAGCCTTGCGTGCATCGCCTACGTCGAGTGCAAGCGCCCCGGCGAGGCACCGATCCATATCGCCGCCTGCTTCACCCAGGGCGACAGCGACTACCTGTACCTCGGCCGCAACGGGGTTTTTTACGACCGGAGCGGCCGGGACTGGGATGCGACCATCGTCAGGTTTCTCAACAACCCGATCAGCATCCGGCAGGCGTTTCTTTCTCCTTACAAGAAGTTCGTGCGCTTTGTCCAGGAGCAGGTGACCAAGCGCGCGGCCGCGGTCCAGGCCTCGCCCGCCTCGGCTCTTGGCTCCCTGACCTCGCCGGCAGGCGGTCACAAGTTCGACGTGGGAACCATAGCGGCCCTGGGCGTCGCGGTCGGCGGCCTGAGCAGCGCGATCGGGATCGCGCTCGGCGCGTTCTTTGGGCTCAAGGCCTGGATGCCGGTGGGGCTCATCGGCATCCTTGTGGTCATTTCCGGGCCATCCGTCCTCATCGCCTGGCTGAAGCTGCGCCAGCGCACCCTGGGCCCCATCCTGGAGGCGAGCGGCTGGGCGATCAACGGCCGCGTCCGCATCACGATGCCGCTCGGCCGGGCGCTGACCCAACGGGCCCGTCTGCCGCCCGGCACGCGCCGCCGGTTCGAGGACCCGTACCGGGAGAATCGTTACGGATGGCTCTGGTGGGGGCTGCTCGCCCTGGCCGCCCTCGTCGCGGGCGCCCTCTGCGGCGCCCACCTCCATCATCTTTGGCCTTTCGCTCCGTGGCCTTTCCACGGTCACGGACTTATCCATGGTCACCTTCCCGCCATGAAATGAGATTGCCTCTGGCAACGGCTTGGGCAACGGGCCATTTTATTCCTCGGCCTGAGCAGGTAACGTTTGAGCCTCACCGGGAGGTTATCCGTGGGATGATTCCGCATCCGGCAACAACCCGGCAGGCGCCCCGAGTGCGGCCCTACCGGAACTCCATCCATTCGGGCGACGCGTAGTGCTCGATCAGAGCCTCAAGTTCGCACTCGGCGAACTCCGGCCATGGCGCAGGCTCCGCTTTCGCGCCCAGCCCGCGGGCAAGCTCTCCGGGAAAATCCTCCAAGAAGCGGTCCCAATCGATGCCTTCGCCGGCCGCCGGGCGCCAGATCGAGCCCTGGAGCAATAAGCCCTGCTTGTTGCGCTTTTGGGCGGCGCCCGCGATCTTGCGTCCGTCCCGACCGACCACGTCGTAAACTTCCGCCCGCTGGAAGCAGACCCCCTCCGGACCCGGCGGACGATCGGGCTCCTCGACGCGCTTCTGCAGCTCCGCCTCCACCCCCTGCGCCCGGAGGGCCGACGCCAGGCTCTCGTGCACGCGCCGGTAGCTCTCGGATGCGCGCATCTCCTCCCAGGGGTGGCCGCGGGGCACAACCAGGGCGTACGTCCAGTCCCGCCGATGGTCGACGAGCCCGCCGCCGGTCGGCCGCCGGCACAGGTCGTAGCTTTCGCCAGGCGGAAGCTGCGAACGGATGAATTCGACCTTCTGGCTGTAGCCGAACGTGAAGGCCGGCCCGCGCCAATCATAATGGCGGAACCGGGGGCCCGGAGGGCCGGGCCAGCGCTGCAGGAGAAGAAAATCCTGCGCCATGTTTTCCGCCGCTCCTCCGCAGCGCTCGGGGAGCACGGCCAGCGGGCCGCTCACCGCAGAAGGTCCGGATCGATCTGCCAGCGGGCGACCCATCCGCCGGGGCGGCCGCCCGGCTCCAGCGCCAAGGCGGTGCATTTCTTGAAGGCGAACCCGGCTGCGGGCGCCCGGCCCGCGACGAGCCAAGTCGCGAGGAGCGAGATCTGCGGATTGTGCCCGAAGATCGCCACCCGCGCGCTCGCCGGCAACGTCTTCCCAACCAGGGCCGGCGGCTCGTCGGGCAGCAGGCCGTCCACCACGCGGAGCGGGGCCTTCCAGCCCATGCCTCGGGCCATGATCTCGGCCGTCTGCCGCGTGCGGACGAGCGGGCTGTGCCAGATTTCATCGGGAGGCGGGCACGGGCACCCCTGAAGGAAAGCTGCGAGCCTGCTCGCCTGCTCGCGGCCCTCGCGGCTCAGGGGCCGCTCGGCGTCGCGGGGCGCGTCTTCCGCGTCGGCATGGCGAACGAGATAGAGCATCGCCTCAGGCCGGATCACGGCGCAAGCCGCTCGATGATCCAGCTTCCGTCAGGGGCGCGCCGATACCGAAGGCGGTCGTGGAGCCGGCTGCGGCGCCCCTGCCAGAACTCCACGGTTTCCGGCACGAGCCGGTACCCGCCCCAGTGCGGCGGCAGCGGGACTTCCCGACCGGCGTACTTCGCCTCCAGCGCCTTGAACGCGTCTTCGAACGCCGCCCGGCCCGCCACGATCGCGCTCTGCGGGGAGGCCCATGCGCCCAGCTGGCTCGCCCGCGGGCGGCTGTGAAAATAGGCTTCGCTCTCCTCCCGGGAGACCTTGGCGAGCGGCCCCTCGACGATCACCTGCCGTTCGAGCGGCAGCCACGGGAAAAGGAGGGAAGCCCTCGGATTGCCGTCGAGCTGCCGGCCCTTCCGGCTCTCGTAATTGGTATAGAATACGAACCCCCGGCCGTCCACGGCCTTGAGGAGCATCACCCGCGAGGACGGGCGGCCATCCCGGTCCGCCGTCGATACGGCCATGGCGTTCGGCTCCGTGATCTTGGCGGCTTCCGCCTCCTGAAACCACTTTTCGAACTGGCGGAACGGATCCCGGGCGAGGTCCTTCTCCAACACTCCGGCCAGCGTGTAATCCTTTCTCAGCTCGGCCAGGCTCATGTCGGCAGCATGGCCGGGAGGGGTCCCGGGGCAATTTTTTTTGCTGCCCCACGCCGCCTTTGGCCCACGCTTGCCGAACCCCTCCCGATGTCACCTTCAGCCTACATCGACCGCAGGCGGGGCCGGCTCCTGAGCCTGCTCCGGAGCCTCATCCGCATCCCCACCGCCAACCCGCCGGGCGAAAACTATTCGGAGATCACCTCCCTGCTGGTCAAGCGGATGGAGCGGATCGGGCTTCAGACCCGGCGCTATTCGGTACCCCGTCCGCTGCTCAAGCGGGTGCTGGCCCGCGACCAGCTCGGCTTGCCGCGCTACAACGTGCTCGGCAGCTGGCGCTGCCAGCCCGGCCGTCCCACGGTGCATTTCAACGCCCATTACGATGTCGTCCCGGCAGGCGGCCGGTGGCGGCATGGAGGGCCCTTCAGCGGCGCGGTCTCCAGAGGCTGGATCTACGGGCGGGGCGCGGCGGACATGAAGGGTTCGATCGCGAGCCTCCTGTTCGCGATCGAGGCGCTCCGGGCCACGGGGCGCAAGCCCAGCGTCAACATCGAGATTTCGTTCACCGCGGACGAGGAAACCGACTCTGTGCTCGGCACCGGCTGGCTGGTGCGCAACGCCCCCGTCCGACCGGATTACGCCGTCGTCATGGAGGGGGGCGAGGGCAACTCGATCTGCTGCGGCCATAACGGGGTCGTGTGGCTCAGGGTTGCGGTCCACGGCCGCGCCGCACACGGCTCGCAGCCGGACTCGGGCATCAACGCCCTGGAAAAGATGGCCGAGCTCATCGTTTCCCTGGAGCAGTACAAGAGCCATCTCATCCGCCGGCCGTTCCGCGCTCCGGAAGGTCGGACGATGTTCCCTACCATCAACGTGGGCGGGGTGTTCGGCTCGGGATCCGGCGGAAAGATCAACACCGTGCCAGCCGAGGGCTGGTTTTCCATCGACCGGCGCGTCCTGCCCACCGAGGATCACGCCCAGGCCGAACGCGAGCTCCGAAGCTTCCTCGCCACCGCGGCCCGGCGCATCCCCAACTGCCGGATCGAGGTCGAGAAGGTCTCCCAGAATTTCCCCTGTTTCGTCCCGCCCACCGATCCGTTCTTTCTGGCGGTGGCCGGGGCGGTGCGGCGGGTGCGGGGCGGGAAGACGGTCTTCAGCGTGTCGAGCGGGTTCAACGACATGTATTTCTTCGCCTCGGAGCTGAAGATCCCGGCGGTGGGTTACGGCCCGGGCGGACGCGACTATCACGGCGTCGACGAGCGCGCCTCGGCGAGGGACCTGCTCGACACTGCGAAGATCTACGCCGACCTCCTTCAGACTTTCGAGGGCTGATCTGGCTTGGCCGGAACTAAGCAAACGAGCCGGGATCGCCCCGAATTCGGCTGGCCGCGCTCCGCTTGCGCTCGGGCACCGTCCCGTTTTCCCTGGGGCGTGGACCTCGCCCGGACCTCCCTGCACGGATTGACGCGCGCCGAACTTACGGCGCTCGTGGCCTCGTGGGGCTTCAGCCCGGTCCACGCCGCGAGGCTATGGCGGTACCTGTATTGGGACTGTGCCGCCTCCTGGGACGAAATGCCCGAGCTGCCTGCGAAGGTGCTCGCACGGCTTCGCGCGGAAACGGCGGTCGGCCATCCCGGCCTCGCGCGGGAGAGCGCTTCCGCGGACGGCTTTACGCGCAAGTTCCTCCTGCGCCTCGGTGACTCCCGGGTCATCGAGACGGTCCTCATGCGCTTCTCCGGCCGCGTCACGGCCTGTGTCAGCAGCCAGGCCGGTTGCGCAATGGGCTGCGTATTCTGCGCGACCGGGCAGATGGGTTTTCAGCGCCATCTCGGCACGGCGGAGATCGTCGTGCAGGCCGCGCACGCGCAGCGGGTTCTGAAGCGCGGCGGCGAGCGGCTCCGCAACGTTGTCCTCATGGGCATGGGCGAGCCGCTGCACAACTACGACGCCGTGATGAAGGCGGTGGACATCCTGCGCGAACCGAGCGGCCTCGCGCTCGGGGCCGAACGCATCACGCTCAGCACAGTCGGCGTGGTCCCTGGGATCCACCGGCTCGCCGCCGAACGCCGGCCCATCCATCTGGCCGTCTCGCTCCATGCCGCCACTCAGGAGGAGCGCGCCGCGCTCGTGCCCGCCGCGGCCCGCTGGCCCCTGGATGAGCTGATGGCCGCATGCCGCGCGTATAGCGGAGCGACCGGCCGTCGGATCTTTTACGAATGGACCCTGATCGAGGGCAAAAACGACTCGCCGGGGCACGCGAGGGCGGTGGGCCGGCTGCTTTACCGGCTCCCGGCGCAGGTAAATCTCATCCCGCTGAACCCGACCGCCGGCTACGCGGGCGCGCCCGCTCGCACGGTCGCGGCGGTCCGTTTCCAGCGGGTCCTCGCGGAGGAATTCCGGATTCCGAGCACCGTTCGCCAGCGCCGGGGCATCGACATCGCAGCCGGTTGCGGTCAGCTCGCCGTCGCGCGGGTCTGACGGCCTCCGGAGCGAAGATGATACAGTACGGATAGCCTGAGGTTACCCCCGTTTTGTGGATAGGAATCGCGGAACAGCCCAAAAGGAATCGTCCGCCGTGCCAAAGTCCAAACCAGCCTACCAGTGAAGAGTTCAAGCGCGAGG
>JBOHXF010000363.1:0-26966 GCA_050737455.1 Opitutaceae bacterium
TTCCTACGCGATCGTGGGTAGAACGGCGCTGAGATCCTCCTCTTCCTCCTCGGCCGGCAGCTCCTCCAGGGGAGCGAATCGCTCCGAGGAGAAGCCGAGTTCCTGCTGGCCGGCATGAAACGGGTCGGGTGGGTTGTGCAGCTCCTCCAGAAGGACCCCCACCGTGGCCGACTCGCCGCCTTTCACGATCTTTTCGCGGCCGAGATACACCTCCCGGATCCGGTAGGTGTCCCCTTTCACCGGAAGCTGGATGTACAGGGCCCGGACCAGTTGGGTGAAGGTATCGTTGATGCAGACGACGCGTTGGCCCTTGATCATGAAATGGACCACCAAGATAGCGAAGGGCTGCGAAAACGAAAGGGGGATCGGGCGGGCCCGGCTAGTCGATCCTGCCCTCGTCGAAATCGATCAGGTCCGGAACGCTTCGGATCTCCTCCACCCGGTCCGCGCAGCCCATGACCGTCAGCGCCTCACGGATGAAATCCCGGCCGGCCGGAGTCATCCCCTTCTGGGCGAGCTCGCGGTTCCACCGGGCGGCATGGACGTCGGCCGGAAAAAGCTCACGCAGGCGGGTGTCGAGTTCGGCGTCGTCAGCCGAAGTGTGGACGATCCGTTCGACCTCGCCGGGATCCACCCCCAGGTGCAGGCAGAGAAAGCGGTCGATGCCCCGCTTGTAGTTCTTGGCATAGCTCGGCGGGAGCGCGCCGTGCTCCCGCACATACCTGCATTTCGCGATGAACCGCGGAAGGTACAAGAGGCCGGTCGCCGGGTGCGCGAGATACGGGGAAGGCAGGCACCTCAGCACGTCGCCGCTCGAGCCCGGGATCGGTTTGGAAGGCATCGTCCCTGAAGGTTACATGCCCGGGGCGCGGCGGGGGCAAGTTCCGGCGGCCCCGCCGCGCACTCAGAACAGCGCCGTTCGGAACGGCTGGCGCGGCGGCGCGGTCCGGCCGTCCTGCCAATAGCCGGGCACATAGGTGATTGTTTGCGTCTTCGGAACACCGCGCTGATGGCTCTCGGCCATGATCGCGAGCTGCTCCATCGCGCGCTGGCCGACGAGCCGGTGGTTCTGGACGACGCCCGCGACACCGGGCATCGACGGCGGCACGTCCAGGGGAGCGAAAGCGACGTCCTCCGGAACGCGCAGCCCGGCCTTCGGGAAGACCTCGAACAACTCGTTCCAATTGGAGATCACCGCGTCGATGCGGTTCTTCTCGATCCACTGGCGAATGACCTCCTCCAGGTTCGGAACATCCCCCAGCCCGAAGAACAGCGAGGGGACGCACTCCGATTCGCACAGCGCCGCCTGCTCGATGAGGGCGCCCATGCCGAACGACTCGGCGAGCCGCATTTCGTCCTCGCGCGCGGTGGCGAGGCCGATCCGGCGGTAGCCGAGGGCGCGGAGCCGGCGCATCGCGAGCCGCGCGACCTGCATCTGGTCGTTGGAGACGCAGTCGAGGTCCGGGGTGAGATGGAGGCACTCGATCTTGACCGCCGTAAATCGGCTCCAATCGAGGTCGAGCTGGCCGATATCGATTTCGAAGGTGGACAGCAGGATCCCGGTCACGCCCCGGGCCTGCAGGATCGAATTAAGCCGGGCCGGTTCAAGACGCCCGCGGCCCACCTCGAAGATCTCCAGCGAGTGGCCATGGGCCTCGGCGGCGGCCTTCGCGCCCTCCCAGACAAGGGGCTGATAGCACATCCCGTCGAAGAACCGGGTCGCACCGGCGTGGACGACAAATGCGGAGCCCGTGGAGCGCGGCTGCTTGTGCTGCCTCACCCGGTGGAAATTGAGGGCGTCGAGCTGCGGATCGCGGCGGTAGCCGACCGCCTCGGCCGCCACGCGAATCCGCTCGCGGGTCGCCGGCGGGATGCTCGGGTGCCCGCGCAAAGCGAGCGAGACCGTGGTCACATGGACCCCCGCCCGGGCCGCGACGTCGGCCAGGGTCCGGTAGGGCTTGCCCGCCCGGGGCGGGTCAGCCTCGGAAGGGCGCGCTGGAGCCGTCCTGCCACACGCTTTGGACATAAATCGAGGAGGCGAACTGGGGCACCCCGCGCTCGCCGGATTTGAGCTGGCTCACGACCACCGAGGCCGCCCGCTCGCCGACGACCGCGAAGCGGGGCCGCACGCCCGCCGCGCCCTCCCGAATCGGCTCGCACAGGCGCAAGTACGCCGCGGCCACCTCATCCGGGACCCGGAGCCGCTCGCCTTCAAGCAGATCGCGGATGCGTTCATGGTTGGAAAGGACCACATCGACGCGGTGGCGCCTCACCCACCGCCCGATCGTCGCCCCGAGGGCCGGCTCGTCGATCGCGTAGGGAAACAGCAGTGGAGGCACGCGCCGTTCCGGGGGCAGGGATCCCTCCTCCATGAGATAGCCGGCGCTGTGCCGGAAGCCGCAGGCGTGCTCGTCGGTCCGTCCGACGGCCAGTCCGATCCGGCGGTAGCCGAGGGCGGATAGGCGGTGGAATGCCATCCGGACGTCCCGGAGCTGGTCGTTGCCGACGACGGTCGATTCCGGCTCGGTATGGCGGGAGTGGATGCGCACGGTGGCGTAGTCGTCCCAATTGAGCGCGACTTCGGCGAAACCGGGCGCGAACGCGCCGATGATCAACCCGCGAATCCCGTTCGTGCGCAGGTGCTTCGTCAGGCTGCGGCTATCGTGGTCGTCCTCGCCCACCGCGAGCGGTTCCAGTTCGTAGCCGAGCACGCCCGCCTGGCGGACGGCCCCGGCCAGGATGGCCTGGAGATCCGCCGGCCGCCTCCGGCCCGACCCAAGGCCGAAATTCTCGAGGTAGGCGATCCTTGGCAGCGGCCCCCAGACGGCTCCTTGCTCACGGAACCGGGTGAGCGCGTAATATACCGGGTTGCGCCGGTAGCCTAGTCGGTCGGCGATCTCCCGGATGCGCCGGCGCGTGGTCTCCGGGATACTCGCATGCTCGCGGAGCGCCAACGAGACGGTCGTGACGTGATAGCCCGCTTCGCGAGCGACGTCCTTGAGCCTAGGGATGACGGCGGACTCGATCATGGGGTTGGGCGAAGCGATTCCGTGACAGGGGGGATACGGCGGGCCAAGGGGCGGCTGACTCTAACGTTTGGTGTAAAGCCGCATTCGTTGGACTGGTCAACCCTGTTCGCCGGCTCCAGAACCTTGCCGCCCCATGACAGTCCTACCGCCAGGCGACGTTCGGCCAGGCAGCCGCCCCTTGCTCGCCCGGTTCGGCGGGGCCCCGTCCCTCCTCCGGGCGCTGGCCTGGGTGCCCTCGCTTTATCTGGCGGAAGGCATTCCCTTCAACGTCATCATGGGCGGCACCACCGCCCGGATGTACAAGGCGCTCGGGTACACCGATGCGCGCATCACCGTGGCGATCGGGGCAATCGGCATCGCCTGGTCGCTCAAGCCGCTTTGGGCCGCGTTCCTGGAAATGTACCGCACGAAGAAGTTCTTCGTGATCGCCATGGAGATCGCCTTCACGGCCCTGCTCGTGGCCGTGGCGGCCGCAGTGCCCCTGCCCGGATTCTTCCGAATCAGCATCGGTCTTTTCTGGGTGGCGGCCTTCGCCTCCTCCACCCAGGACATCTGCGCCGACGGCATCTACCTTACCGCGCTCGACCCGCGCGATCAGGCCGCGCTGGCGGGCGTCCAGGGAGCGTTCTGGCTGGTCGGCAAGGTGCTCGCCGCGGGAGTCATCATCGCGGCGCTCGATCGGATGCGCCTCGCCTGGCATTGGTCCGACCGCGCGATGTGGCAAGCCGTGCTGCTGGTCTGCGCGGCGATCATGGCCATTCTGGCCGGCTATCATCTCTTCCGGCTTCCGCGGGGGGGGATTTCGGACAGGCCGTCGAGCGCCCGCGCGGTCATGCGAGACTTCCTGGAGACGGGGGCCAGCTTCTTCCACAAGCGCTGCTTCTGGGGCATGATGGCCTTCGTCTTTCTCTACCGGCTCGGGGAGGGGCTGATCCTCATCGAAGGTCAGCTCTTCCTACAGAGCTCCACCGCGCACGGCGGCCTCGGCCTGACGCCGGGATACGTGAGCGAAATCTACGCCGTCTGGGGGACCGGCGCCAGCCTGCTGGGCGGCCTGCTGAGCGGCGTGTTCATCTCCCGGGTCGGCCTCTGGCGCTGCCTTGGGTTCCTGGGGCTCTGCCTTAACGTTCCGCATGTCACCTACATCGTCCTGAGCCAGATCGCGGCGCCTGGGCACGGGGCGCATTACGCCACGATCGCGACGCTCGTGAGCATCGAGCAATTCGGCTACGGGTTCGGTTTTGTGGGCAACATGGTCTACATGATGCAGCAGATTGCGCCGGGGCGATCGACCATGACCCATTATGCATTCGCGACGGCGCTCATGAACCTCGTGCTCGTGCCGACGAACATGATTTCCGGGCCGCTCGCGGAATGGCTGGGGTTCTCGGCTTTCTTCCTGGTCGTGATCTTCGCTTCCGTGCCCTCGATCTGGGCGGCGTTCAAGGCGCCGTTCCCCCATCCCGCCGGCGAGGCGCCAGGGATCGACCCCGAGGCGCCCCGGCTCACAGCCGACGATCCGACGCGGCTGGAGCCCGAACAGCGCGCAATCCAGCTCTCCGCCGGGCGGGCGTCCATGTTCGCGATGCTCAATGCCCTCACGATTCTCGTTCTGGATACGAACATCCTGGGGACACTGGAGGGGAAGGCGCGCGGAACCGGACGTTTCCAGTTCGCGCTGCTCTGCCTCAGCTTCTTCCTCAAGATCGCACTTTCGGCCGCCGCGCTCCGGCGCGCGAGAGAGAGCCTCGCGGAGGCCCGCCGGTGCGGTGAAACGGTCTATTCCGGAAACGCGCGCGGCGCGCGGATCGCCACCTATGTTTGCGCCGTCGTCAGCTGCTTCATCCTCGCGTTTGGCGCATACCGCGCGTTCTGACCGATCCGGCTCATTCATCCTCCTTATGCAACCCATCCGATTTCCATCAAAATTTGTCTGGGGCGTCGCCGCGGCCGCGCCCCAAATCGAAGGCGCCGCCTTCGAAGGCGGAAAGGGGCCCTCGGTATGGGACACCTTCTGCCGGGTTCCCGGCGCCGTGCACGGTGGCGACACGCTTGACGCGGCTTGCGACCACTACCACCGGTTCGACCGGGATTTCGCGCTGATGCGGGAACTCGGGTACCGAAACTACCGGCTTTCAATCGCCTGGCCGCGCATCCTGCCGGAGGGGCGCGGGCGGGTGAACTCCAAGGGCGTCGATTTTTACCACCGCCTCTTCGATTCAATGGAGCGTCATGGGATCACCCCGTGGGCGACGATGTTTCACTGGGATCTGCCGCAGGCGCTTGAAGACCAGGGCGGGTGGCTCGCGCGCGGGGTCGTCGACGCGTTCGCGCAGTACGCGGACACCTTGGTTCGGGCATTCGGCGGCCAGGTGAAGCGGTGGTTCACGGTGAACGAGATCCCCTGCTTCACCGAACTCGCCTATGGCCGGGGGATCAAGGCGCCGGGGCGGCGCGAAAACCAAGCCGCCGTGAACCAGGCCTACCACCACGCGCTGATGTGCCACGGCCACGGGGTGCGGGCCGTTCGGGAGTACGGGAACCGCGGCGCGCGCGTGGGGCTGGTCGACAATCCCACCGTGCCCGTGCCGCTCTACGAGGAGGAGGCCGAAATCTCGGCCGCCCGGCGCGCGTTCGCGGAGGCGAACGCCCGGATCCTGGGCGCGATTGGGCGCGGCCGCTACGCGGAGAGCTACCTGCGCGCAGCCGGCCGGGCCGCGCCGAAGGTCGCGAGAGGGGACTTCGCATTGATCGCGCAGCCTACCGACTACCTGGGCCTCAATATCTATACAGGACACTTCGTGCGCCCCGGCCGCGGCGGCCGCCCGGAGCGGGTGGACTTCCCCAAGAGCTATCCCCGCTCGGACTGCTCATGGCTGCACCTGCTGCCGCAGTCGATGTACTGGGCCCCGCGGTTCGCGGCCGAGATGTGCCGGACGAAGGCCATCTATATCACCGAACAGGGCGCCGGCTACGACGATCCCGACGAGGTCCAAGGGGAATTCGCCGACCTGCACCGCCGGGAGTGCGTGCGCAACTACCTGCGGGAACTCCATCGCGGTCTGGAGGACGGCCTGCCGATCCGGGGCTACTTCCTCTGGTCCGTCCTCGACAACTACGAATGGGAGGACGGCTACGCCCGCCGCTTCGGCATCGTTCACACGAACTTCCGGACCCAGAAGCGCACCCCGAAGCTTAGCGCCCGCTGGTACGCGAAGGTCGTGGCGAGCGGCCGGCTGATCTGAGTTCGTTGCCAGGCCCGGCCCCGAAGTCCGCCGGCCGCGCTTGCACCGGGACCGTGGCCGCATCGCCGGGCGAATCGATATGACCACAAATCTCCCCGATCGGCCGGCGCGACCGCGACCTCGGGCGTGCGCCATTGTCCGATAAGGATGCGCCGGCGGCCGGCGGGGATCGGCGAGGCCAATCACCGCATATTATGCGGTGAATAAGGGCCCATTCGCCGCAGGAAGTCGACCGAGGACAGGTGGAATTGTCCGGTTCCTAAGGCAGCGCCGTTTCGCCCATCAAGTAGCGGTCGCATTCGCGGGCTGCCGCGCGACCCTCGTTGATCGCCCAGACGATCAGGCTCTGACCGCGGCGGCAATCGCCCGCCGCGAAAACCCCCTTGAGGCTGGTCGCGTGCCCGCCATACTCCGCCTTGATGTTGGTGCGGGCGTCGCACTCGATGCCCAGCTCTTTGAGGAAGGCTTGTTCGGGCCCGAGGAAACCCAGGGCGAGGAGGATCAGTTGGGCGGGGCGGGTCTCCTCCGAGCCGGGGACCTCCTTCGGTGCGAACTGGCCCTTTTCGTTCTTTTCCCAGCCGATCTTCACGGTGACGAGCTCCTTCACGCGGCCCTGGGCGTCGCCGGCGAATTTTTTTACGGTGGTGAGATAAGTCCGCGGGTCGGACCCGAACCGGGCCGCCGCCTCCTCCTGGCCGTAGTCGACCCGGTAGATCTTCGGCCATTCCGGCCAGGGGTTGTCCGCCGCGCGCTCGGCGGGCGGCTTCGGGAGGATTTCGAACTGGACGAGGCTCCGGCAGCCGTGGCGCATCGCGGTCCCGACGCAGTCGGTGCCGGTATCGCCGCCGCCGATCACGACAACATCCTTGTCCTTGCCGGTGACGCGCGGCTCGCCGCCGTCCAGGAGCGCCTTGGTATTGGCCCCGAGGTAGTCCATCGCGAAATGGACCCCTTGGAGGGTCCGACCCTCGATCGGCAGATCCCGCGGCTGGGTCGCGCCCGTGCAGATCACGGTCGCGTCGAATTCCTTGAGGAAAATCTGCGGTTCGACGTTGTCGCCGACGTTCGCGTTGCAGATGAAGCGGACGCCCTCCTCTTCCATGAGGCGGATCCGGCGCAGGACGACCTCCCGTTTGTCGAGCTTCATGTTCGGGATGCCGTACATGAGGAGGCCGCCCGGGCGGTCGGCGCGCTCGAACACGGTGACGTTATGGCCCGCCTGGTTGAGCTGGGCGGCGGCCGCGAGGCCTGCGGGGCCCGAACCGATCACCGCGACCTTCCTGCCGGTGCGGACCGCGGGTTTCTGCGGGACCATCCAGCCTTCCTCCCAGCCGCGGTCGATGATCGCGCATTCGATGGCCTTGATCGTGACGGGCGGCTGATTGATGCCGAGGACGCACGAGCCTTCGCACGGCGCGGGGCACACCCGTCCGGTGAATTCCGGGAAGTTGTTGGTCCGGAGCAGCCGTTCCAGCGCGTCGCGCCAGAGGCCCCGGTACACCAGGTCGTTCCACTCGGGAATCAGGTTGTTGACGGGGCAGCCGGAGGCCATCCCGCCGATCAGCCGGCCCGTGTGGCAGAACGGCACGCCGCAGTCCATGCACCGCGCGCCCTGCTGGCGGAGTTTCTTCTCCTCCATGTGGTGGTGAAACTCCTTCCAGTCGCGCACCCGCTCCAGCGGCGGCCGGTCGGTGGGCAGTTCGCGGAGGTATTCGATGAAGCCGGTCGGTTTACCCATGATCGTCGAAGCGGAAGGCGGATAGGCGGTTGGGGCGGGGGCCCGGATGGTCCATGAAGGTCGACTCCATTCGGGCAGCTAAACCCGCCGACCGATCTATCCGCGCATCGGGGGCGATTTCTCCTCCAATGCTCCGCGGAACCTGCGCAACAACTTCGGTCGCCATGTTCAGTTGCCCCCCACGCGGGACAGGTCGCGGGCGTTTTCCTCGAAGGCGGCCATGACCGCCTCGTCGCCCGTCAGGCCCTGGTCGTGGGCGCGGCGGATGCATTCGAGCATCCGGCGGTAGTCCTTCGGCATGATCCGGACGAAGCGCGGCCGCATCCGGTCCCATTCCTCCAGGATCAGCCGGGCCCGCGCGCTCCCGGTGTAGTCCCGATGGCGCTGGATCATCGCGCGAACCTCAGCGATCTCCTCGGCCGACCCGAGCGGGCCGGTCTCCACCATCTGGGGATTGACGCGCTTTGGGAAGTCGCCCGCCTCGTCGAGCACATAGGCGATGCCTCCCGACATGCCCGCCGCGAAATTGCGCCCGGCTGGGCCAAGCACGACCACGCGGCCCCCCGTCATGTACTCGCAGCCGTTGTCCCCGACCGCCTCGACCACGGCATTGACCCCGCTGTTGCGGACGGCGAAGCGTTCGCCGGCCATGCCGCGGATATAGGCCTCGCCGGAAGTCGCCCCGTAAAGGGCGACGTTGCCGACGATGACGTTCTCCTCGGGGGCGAACGTCGAGCCGGCCGGCGGATAGACGATCAGCTTGCCGCCGGAAAGGCCCTTGCCGAGATAGTCATTGGCGTCGCCCTCCAGAGTGAAGGTGAGGCCCTTCGGGATGAAGGCGCCGAAGCTCTGGCCGGCTGAACCCTGGAAGTGGAGGCGGATGGTGTCCTCAGGCAACCCGCCCGGGCCCCATTTCTTCGTCACTTCGCCGCCGGTGATGGTGCCCACCACCCGGTGGACATTGCGAATGGGCAGCTTCGCTGCAACCTTCTCGCCGCGCTCGATGGCGGGTTCGCAAAGCTTGAGAAGCGTCGTGACGTCCAGGGATTCGTCCAAGCCGTGGTTTTGCTTGATCTGGCAGAACCGCCCGATCTCCGGATCGAGATCGGGCTGGTAGAGAATGTTGCTGAAGTCGATGCCCTTGGCCTTCCAGTGCTCGATCGCCTTGCGAGGCTCCAGGCGGTCGGTCCGGCCGATCATCTCCTCGACGGTGCGAAATCCGAGCTGAGCCATGATCTCGCGGAGGTTTTCCGCGATGAACCGCATGAAGTTGACCACGTGCTCGGGCTTGCCGGTGAAACGGGCGCGCAGCTTGGGATTCTGCGTCGCGACGCCCGTGGGGCAGGTGTTGAGGTGGCACACCCGCATCATGATGCAGCCGGTGGAGACCAGGGGCGCCGTCGCGAATCCGAATTCTTCGGCGCCGAGGAGCGCGGCGATCGCGACGTCCCGGCCCGTCTTGAGCTGGCCGTCGGTCTCGACCGCGATCCTGCTGCGCAGATTGTTGAGGACCAGCGTTTGGTGGGTCTCGGCCAGCCCGAGTTCCCACGGGAGCCCCGCGTGCGCGATCGACGTCTGGGGCGAGGCGCCGGTGCCGCCGTCGTAGCCGCTGATGAGGACGACGTCCGCGTGGGCCTTGGCGACGCCCGCCGCGATGGTGCCCACGCCGACCTCGGCCACGAGCTTCACGCTGATCCGCGCGTTGCGGTTGCCGTTCTTGAGGTCGTGGATCAGCTCTGCTAGGTCCTCGATGGAATAGATATCGTGGTGCGGCGGGGGCGAGATAAGCCCCACCCCAGCCGTGGTCAGCCGGGTCTTCGCGATCCACGGATAGACCTTGGCGCCGGGCAACTGCCCGCCTTCGCCGGGCTTGGCGCCCTGCGCCATCTTGATCTGGAGCTCGCGGGCGTTCACCAGGTACTCGCTCGTCACCCCGAAGCGGCCCGAGGCCACCTGCTTGATCGCGGAATTCTTCGAGTCTCCGTTCGGCAGCGGCGCGTATCGGCTGCGATCCTCGCCGCCCTCCCCGGTGTTGCTCTTGCCGCCGATCCGGTTCATCGCGATCGCGAGTGTCTCGTGGGCCTCCTGGCTGATCGAGCCGTAGGACATCGCCCCCGACTTGAAGCGCTTCATGATGGTCTCGACGGGTTCAACCTCCTCAAGGGGAATCGCGGCGCCCGGCTTGAATTCGAGCAGACTGCGGAGCGTGCAGAGGTTCCGCGACTGGCCGTCGATCAGCCGGGCGTAGTCCTTGAACGCCGTGTAGCTGTCGGTCCGCACCGCCTTCTGCAGGCGGTGGATTGACTCCGGGGTGAAAAGGTGAGCCTCGCCGTCGGACCGCCACTGGTAGAGGCCGCCCGACTCAAGCACGTGGCCATTGACCGAGGCGCGGGCCGGGAACGCCGCCCGGTGCCGCGCCAGGACTTCCTGGGCGATCACATCGAGGCCGATCCCGCCGACGCGGGAGGCGGTCCAGGTGAAGTAGTGGTCGATCACGTCCTGGCGCAGCCCCAGCGCCTCGAACACCTGGGCCCCGCGGTAGCTCTGAATGGCCGAAATACCCATCTTGGACATGACTTTGATGACGCCTTTGGTCGCCGCCTTAACAAAATTCTTGCAGGCGTCCTTGTGGTCGATCCCGGTAAGTCGGCCGTCCCGGATCAGGTCGTCGATGGTCTCGAAGGCGACGTACGGATTGATTGCGCTGCACCCGTAGCCGATGAGCAGCGAGAAGTGGTGCACCTCCCGCGCTTCGCCCGTCTCCAGGACGAGGCTCACCCGGGTCCGCAGGCCCTCGCGGATCAGGTAGTGGTGAAGGCCGGCAACCGCAAGCAGGGCGGGCACCGGCGCGAAGTCGGCATTGACCCCCCGGTCGGAGAGGACGAGGACGTTGATCTCGTCCTCCTCGATCATCCGGCGGGCCATGTGGGAGAGCTCCTCCAAAGACCTGGCCAGCCCCTTCTCGCCGCGGCTCACCCGGAACAGGATCGGCAGGACGCCGATCTTGAGGCCGGGCAGGTCCTGGCGGCGCAGCTTCGCGAACTCCTCGTTGGTCAGGATGGGCAGCTTGAGCTCCACCCGCCGGCAGGCCGACGGCTGCGGGTCCAGAAGGTTGCCTTCCGAGCCCAGCCGGGTCTCGGCGCTGATCACGATCTCTTCGCGGATGCAGTCGATCGGCGGGTTGGTGACCTGGGCGAAAAGCTGCTTGAAGTAATCGTAGAGCATCCGCGGCCGGTTGGATAGGACCGCCAGCGCCGCGTCGTTGCCCATCGAGCCGACAGCCTCGACGCCGTCGCGGGCCATCGGCATCATCACGATGCGCTCGTCCTCGTGGGTATAGCCGAAGGCGATCTGCCGCTGGAGCAGCGTCTGGTGGTCGGGCGCCGGCGCCTCCGGTCCCTGCGGAAGGTCCGCCAAGTGCACCAGGTGCTCGTTCAGCCACTGGCGGTACGGCCGCTCGCCGCAAATCTTCCGCTTGATCTCCTCATCGCCGATGATCCGGCCCTCGGCCGTGTCCACGAGGAACATGCGCCCGGGCTGGAGCCGGCCCTTGGTGAGGATGTTCTCCGGCGCGATCTCAAGGACGCCGGCCTCGGATGCCATGATGACAAGGCCGTCCTTGGTGACATAGTAGCGCGACGGCCGCAGCCCATTGCGGTCGAGCACGGCGCCGATCTGGCGGCCGTCTGTGAACGCGATGGAGGCAGGGCCGTCCCAGGGCTCCATCAGGCAGGAGTGGAACTGGTAGAACGCCCGGCGCTCGTCGTCCATGCTCTCATGGTGCGACCACGGCTCGGGAATCATCATCATGAGCGCGTGCGCGAGGGGCCGGCCGGCGAGGACCAGCAGTTCGAGAGTGTTGTCGAACATGGCCGAGTCGCTGCCGTTCGGATTCACGATCGGCAGGATCTTTCCGATGTCGTCGCCGAACAGTTCGGACTCGAACAGGGCCTCGCGAGCGTGCATCCAGTTGATGTTGCCGCGCAGGGTGTTGATCTCACCGTTATGGGCCAGGAAGCGGTACGGGTGCGCCCGGTCCCAGCTCGGAAAGGTGTTCGTGCTGAACCGCGAGTGCACCAGGGCGAGCGCCGTCTCCATGCCGGGATTCGCAAGATCTGTGAAGTACTTCGCGAGCTGCGTCGTGAGCAGCATGCCCTTAAACACGATCGTCCGCGACGAGAGGCTGGCCACGTACCAATATTCGGCGCCGTCGAGGGTCGACGTGCGGATCTCGGAATAGGCGCGCTTGCGGATGACGTAGAGCTTCCGCTCGAAGGCGAGCTCGTCCTTGAGCTTCGGATCGCGGCCGATGAACACCTGCCGGATGAACGGCTCGCACGCCTTGGCGGTCTCGCCCAACGTGGAATTGTCGGTGGGCACGGTGCGCCAGCCGAGGATCGTCTGGCCTTCCGACTGTACGATCTGCTCGAAGCGCTCCTCCAGCCGCCGCCTCCGAATCCGCTCGCGGGGCAGGAAGATGTGGCCGGCGCCGTATTCGCCCGGTCCGGGCAGGTCGATCCGCGCCTTCCTGCAGGCCTCCTTGAGGAACGTGTGGGGCAATTGCAGGAGGACCCCCGCGCCGTCGCCCGTGTTGGCCTCCGAGCCGCTGGCGCCCCGGTGGTCGAGGTTGATCAGGATCTCGATCGCCTGCTTGAGTATCCGGTTGGACTTGCGCCCCTGGATGTCTGCCACGAAGCCGACGCCGCAGGCGTCGTGCTCAAACCAGGGATCGTAGAGTCCCTGCTTCGGCGGATAGCCGAGGCGCCGCGGCCGCGCGGAGGTCGGACTGGTCGTATCGGTGTTCAAGGTCGGTGGGATCGTGTTTCGTGTGGGCGCAAAAAAGGGCCGGTCACTCTTGGGGGATCCGGCCCTGAGCGCCAAGTCAGCCGGCAAACCCCATCAGAAGAAGCGGACGGTCTTCGTGGCCATCCGCGCGTGCTCCTCGTCGGAGCAGCCGGCGTTCGTCGGAACGTCGGTCGCGGCGGAATCGGCGGGTTTCACCAGATCGTTGCTGAGCAGATAGTTTTCGACTTCTTCGCCGGAAACGTCGGCGAGCATCACGCCGTCGATTTCGACGCACGGCGACAGAGGTTGGCCGGACTTGCGGACCATCTCGGCGTAGCTCTCACGGTTGTTGATGATATCGACATCCTCATACGGCAAACCGTATTTGCGGAGGATGGAACGGACACCGTTGGACCAACCGCAGGACGGCTTGAGATAGGCTTTGATGGTCATGTGGGAAAGGCTATGCGCAGGCGAAAACGAAGCAAGATATAGGCGCCATTTCGCGGCGATCAAGCATACGTTTTGCCATTTGCCGCCGATTTTATCGCTCCGTCTCTCCGATCGGGACCAGCATGCCCGGAAAATTGAGCGGACGCAGGGCGGACGTCGCCTCCGAAAGCCGCCCCGCGAGCTTTTGGCTAGCGTGGGCTCCGCGCGTCCGGTATCACCCGCCGGATGAAGGTGTTGGTCACCGGCGCCGCCGGGTTCATCGGCTACCATGTCGCCCGGCGGCTGGCGGAAGGCGACAAATGCGAGGTCTTGGGCGTCGACAACTTGAGCGCGGAGGGCGACGGGGATCTCAAGCGGGCACGGCTTGCCGAGCTCGGCAAGTTCGACGCCTTCCGGTTCCTGCAAAGCGACTTCGCCGACGGCGAGAAGTTCTCGGCGCTCATGGCCCATTTCGCGCCCGATTACGTTGCGCATCTGGGAGCGCAGACGGGCGTCCGCCGCTCGGTCACCCATCCGGGAGACTATGTGCGGAACAATCTCGTCGGCTTCGCCGAAGTGCTCGAGTGCTGCCGCCGGTATCCGCCCAAGCATCTCGTGTACGCCTCCAGCAGCAGCGTCTACGGAATGGGCGCGAAGCCTCCGTTCCGGGAGGACGACGACACCGATCAGCCGGCGTCGTTCTACGCCGCCACGAAGAAGAGCAACGAACTCATGGCCCAGAGTTACGCGCGGACACACGGGCTCAACGTCACGGGGCTGCGCTTCTTCACCGTCTACGGGCCGTGGGGCCGGCCGGACATGGCCCCCACCCTTTTCGCCCGCGCGATCTGCGAGGATCAGCCGCTCCCCCTCTTCAACGAGGGCAGAAATCTCCGGGACTTCACCTACGTCGACGATATCGTCGACGGGGTGGTCCGGGCACTGCTTTACCCGCATGAGCCGTCGCCCTCGCGAATCTTCAACCTGGGGCACCATCGGTCCGTCGAAACCCTGCTCTTCGTGCGCATGCTGGAGCGGCTCCTGGGGCGCGAAGCTCGGATGGAACTTCTCCCCCCGCAGCCGGGCGACATGGTGGAAACCTGCGCCGACTTGACACGCGTGACCGCGGCGATCAATTACTCCCCAAAGGTGCCGCTCGAAGAGGGCCTCGGCCGCTTCGTCGATTGGTTCCGATCCTATTACCGGTTCTGATGCCGGGCCCGGATCCCCGGCCCGCCCCGGTCTGTCCAATGTCCTCCCATGCGCACGGTATTGCTCCTCATCGGTTCCAACATCTTCATGACGACGGCCTGGTATGGCCATCTCAAGTTCAAGTGGCTCGCGGACAAACCGCTCATGATCGTGATCCTGGTGTCCTGGGGCATCGCCTTTTTCGAATACTTGCTCCAGGTCCCGGCGAACCGGATAGGTTACCGGACCGGGCAATTCGATCCGTATCAGCTCAAAGTGATCCAGGAGGCGGTCACCCTTTCGGTCTTCATCGGGTTCGCGTGGGTGGTCTTCGGCGAGAAGCTGCGCTGGAACTACGCCGTGAGCTTCTCCCTCATTTTTCTCGCGGTGGTCTTCGCGATGGCCGTGAAGCCCGGCGCGACGGCCGTGACTGACAGGCATCGCCCGCCGACGGAGCGGACGTGGGATCGCTGACGGCGGTGCTTGCGGGATCTCCGAAGACATACCCGCGGGCCAGTTCGGCGTAGTCGCGGACCTGGCGGGCCTCCCATGCGGAGTCCCGGCCCAATTCGCGGGCCAGCAGGCGCGCCACGGCTGGCGCAGCCTCGATGGAGGCGCGGGCGTCGAGGAGCAGGCTGCGGGTCCGCCGGGCCAGCACGTCCTCCACCGTCCGGGCCATTTCCATGCGGGCGTGCCAGACAACTTCCGCAGCGCGGTATGGCAGGGCGGGATGGAGCGCGGCGGCGAGGTCCGGACACGCACGGCCCAGCGCCGCGATTTCCGGGGCCTCCGAGCCGTACGCGTCGAGCCCGGGCTCGACCGGGGCGTCGGTCCAGCCCTGGATCCGCAAAGCCTCAGTGAGGCAGCGGCGGCTCTCGAGGCCGGCCACCGTCTCCGCCTGGTCCACGACGTCCTCGGCCATCCGGCGGTACGTGGTCCATTTGCCGCCGGTGACCGTGATGAGGCCGCTTTCGCTCACGACGATGGTGTGGTCGCGGGAGAGCGACGCCGTGCCGCCGGCGCCGTGCCGGGCCCGCACGAGCGGACGCAGTCCGGCGAACACGCTGAGCACGTCGTCCGGGCCGGGATCCTTCGCCAGGCAGCGCCGCGCATGTTCCAGGACGAAGTTCCTCTCCTCGGGCAGCGCCCGGGGCTCCACGAGAGGCTCGGGCCGTGGCGTGTCGGTCGTCCCCACCACGACCCGGTCGTGCCAAGGGACGGCGAACAGCACGCGGCCGTCGGCCGTCCGGGGGATGAGGATCGCCGCAGCCCCGGGCAGAAAGGCCCGCGGCAGGACGAGGTGGATGCCCTGGCTCGGCGCCACGAGCCGGGGGACGCCCGGCCGGTCCCACCGGCGTATGCTATCTACGAATACACCCGTCGCGTTCACGACGGCGCGGGCGCGCACCGGGAACTCCGCCCCGCCCTCGCGGTCCCGAAGCCGCGCTCCGGCGACCATCCCGCTCTCCTTGAGGAGCCCGGTCGCCGCCGCGTAATTGACCACGACGGCACCCAGCGCGTCGGCCGTGCGGGCGAGGCTCACGGCGAGCCGGGCGTCGTCGAATTGGGCGTCGTGGTAGACGACTCCGCCCAGGAGCCCCTCCGGCTCGACCGTCGGAATGAGGGCGACGGTCTCCTCGCGGCTGAGCCGCCGCGAGGGGCTGAGCCCGAGCCTGCCCGCAAGCTGGTCGTAGACTTTGAGACCGATGCCGTAGAACGGGCCCTCCCACCAGCTATAGTTGGGAATCACGAACGGAAGATCGCGCACCAGGTGCGGAGCGTTCCGCGCGAGGCGGCCGCGCTCGCGCAGCGCCTCGAGGACAAGAGAGACATTCCCCTGCCTGAGGTAGCGGACGCCGCCGTGGATCAGCTTGGTGGAGCGGCTCGAGGTGCCCTGGGCGAAATCCCCCCGCTCCACCAGCGCGACCCGGTGACCGCGGGAGGCGGCGTCAACGGCCGCGCCGAGGCCGGTCGCGCCGCCGCCTATAATCAGCAGATCGAAAGGGCCTGCCGCGTGGCGGAGGCGGTCGATGGACCGCTCGCGGTTCACACCAACGCGGCGCCGGCCGGCGCCCCGGCGATCGCCCAGCCGCGGGCGCGCTCGACCGCGCGAGTCCAATCCCGGCGTGCGGCCTCCATCTCGGCGCGGGGGCGCACGGGCGAAAACCGGACGTCCTCGGACCGGCAGCGGGCGAGCTCGCCGCGGCCGGACCAGTAGCCCACGGCAAGGCCGGCCAGGCCGGCCGCACCGAAGGCGGTCGTTTCCAGGTTCGCCGGGCGCACGACCGGCACACCCAGGAGGTCGGCTTGGAACTGGAGCAGCGGCGTGCTGCGCGCGACACCGCCGTCGACGCGCAGCTCGGACAGGGGCAGGCCGCTATCGTCGGCCATCGCCTCAATGACGTCGGCCGACTGGAAGGCGATCGCCTCCAGGGCGGCGCGGCAGATTTCGGCGCGCCCAGTGCCGCGCGTGAGACCCACCAGGGTGCCGCGCGCATAGGGGTCCCAATGCGGCGCGCCGAGGCCCGCGAACGCCGGGACGAGGAACACGCCGCCCGCGTCCGGGACCGAGGCCGCGAGGGCGTCGGCCTCCTGGGCCGACGCGATGAGTTTGAGCCCGTCGCGAAGCCATTGGAGGGCGGCGCCGGCGACGAATACGGAGCCTTCCAGGGCATACTCGGTGCGCCCGCCGAGCCGCCAGGCCACGGTGGTGACGAGATTGTGCCGGGATGCGATTGGTTCGGTTCCGGTGTTGAGCAGAAGGAAGCAGCCCGTGCCATAGGTGTTCTTGGCGAGACCAGGTTCGAAGCAGGCCTGGCCGAACAGGGCGGCGTGCTGGTCGCCGGCGATGCCGGCTATCGGGGCGCCGGCAGCCGGGAGGGCGTGATCGACTTCACCATACACCTCCGAGGAGGAGCGGATCTCCGGCAGGACGGCGTGCGGGATGCGGAAGAGCGCCAGGAGTTCGTCGTCCCATTCGCCCGAGTGGAGCTCGCATAGGAGGGTGCGGGAGGCGTTCGTGGAGTCGGTGGCATGGACCCGGCCGCCGGTCAGGCGCCAGAGGAGCCAGGTGTCGACGGTGCCGAAGCGTAGGCCGCCCGCCTCGGCGCGGGCGCGCAAGCCGGGGCCGTGGTCCAGGATCCAGGCGAGTTTGGTGGCGGAAAAATAGGGGTCGAGGCGGAGCCCGGTCTTGCGCACGACCAGGTCCTCGGCGCCCTCCGAGCGCAGGCGGGCGCAGGCTTCGGCGGTCCGGCGGTCCTGCCAGACGATGGCCGGGTGGACCGGAGCGCCGGTCCGGGCGTCCCAGACGACAGTGGTCTCACGCTGATTGGCGAGGCCCACCGCAGCGATCGATGAGGAATCCAGGCCCGCTCGGGCCAGTGCCTCGGCGGCGGTGGCCGATTGGCTGGCCCAGATTTCCAATGGGTCGTGTTCGACCCAGCCGGGGCGCGGATAGCTTTGGGCGAATTCCCTTTGGGCCGCGGCGACGACGCGGCCCGCACGGTCGAAGACAATCGCGCGGGAGCTGGTCGTGCCTTGGTCCAAGGCCAGAATGTACCTGGGCGTGCTCATGGAAATCGCTTGATCGGCAAGGCGGGCCCGGAGGGCCGCTTGACCTTACCGGTTCGCAAGCTGTTGGCAATGGCTGGAGCGCGCCTATTCAACGGTTGGCGGCCGCTCGAAAATATGAGAACCTCCGGCGCAAAGCAGCACCCGCCGCCGACGTCGCCTCGAGCGTGGCGAGGGGGCTCACCAACCGCGCCTTCCGGGTCTCATCTTTTCGAGCGGCCGCCAACCCCTGTTAGGGGGAGATCCCCGAAGCCGCCTAGCAATAGAAAGTTCGGCGAACAATTCCCCGGCCCCATTTTCGGTTCGCTGCCATCCGCCGCCTTCGGGGATTGCTATGGGCAGCCAATGGCAAAAGCGCGCGGCCCGGAGCCGGCCCCAGGCTCATCCGGAAATTTTCATGAAAACAGGCAAGGTTGCCGAACCGCATGGAGGGTGCGTTCAATCCGGTTGCCGCTCAGCGATCAGAGACTCGAAGCTCGGCGCCCGCTGCTGAAAGACCGTGGGGAGATCGAAGGGCCACGAGGCCTCGACGGGGCGCCAGAAAGGGCTCGCGGATATGGCGGTGCGCGCTTCCTCGAAATACGGCGCATGGTCGGTCCGAAAGTGGAGCCTGGCCCCCTGCCCCGTTCGGGTGGCAAGCTCGGCGAGAATGTCGGGGCGCAGCAGTCGGTTCTTGTGGTGGCGGCGCTTGGGCCACGGGTCCGGGAAGAGGATGAAGATCGAATGGAACCGGACGGCGGGCGGCAGGGAGGCGAGGAAATCCTCCGCGTGCGCGCGGATGAAGCGGAGGTTGGTGAGGCTCGCCCGCTCCCGCTTTCGCTCGGCGCGCGCGATGCGGTCCGGAAGAAGGTCGATGCCCACGTGGAGCATTTCCGGGTGCGCCGTCGCGTGCGCTGTGAGAAAATGGCCATGCCCGGATCCGATCTCGAGGACGAAGGGCCGCGACGGCAACGTCCGGCAGAGGTCGGCGAGCCTCCGCCGGCGCTCCTCCAGAATGCCGCGATGCAGATTGAGCGGCACTTAGCTGCGCGCCATCGCCTCGATGGCCACCATGAGCACGCCCACGTCGGATGGGTTCACGCCGCTGATGCGGCTCGCCTGGCCGAGCGTGAAGGGCTTGAACTGGGAGAGCTTGAGGGCGCTTTCGCGCCGCAGGCCGCGGAGCTCGAGGAAATCGAGCGCGGGAGGTATCCGAACATGCTCGATCCGCTCCAATTTTTCAATCTGACGCTCTTCCCTCGCTAGATACCCCTCATATTCAACATAATACAACACCTGATCCCGGATGGGCGCCCCTTCCGCAAGAAAATCGGCCGGCAGTTCGATCCCCCGCCCCTCCCTGCGGATCCGATCAGCCCAGGTGCCACCACCTGCTTGAGTGGACGTGAAAAACCGAATCCATCGCGCGATGCGAGCCCGCTTCTCTTCTATTTTACCCAACCTATTTGCATCAAGCAACTTAAACTCGGACGCATGATGAGCCAGACGTAGTTCGGCGCTTCCGTGATTGAACAGCAGCCGATGTTCAGCCCGACTTGTGAACATCCGATAAGGCTCGTCGGTCCCCTTGGTGACCAGATCGTCGATCAACACTCCGATATAACCTTCGTGGCGCCCGATAGTTAACGCCGCCCCTCCCCTCGCCCGCTGGGCGGCATTGACACCTGCCACAAGCCCTTGGCCGGCCGCTTCCTCGTACCCTGAAGTGCCGTTGATCTGCCCAGCGAAAAACAATCCTTGGACCTTCTTTGATTCCAACGAAGGATATATCTGGATGGGTGGAGCGAAATCATATTCGACGGCATAGGCCGGCCTCATGAGAACCGCTTTCTGCAGGCCCGGTATGCTATGGACCAATTGCAACTGGATTTCGAACGGCAAAGATGTCGAGAGCCCGTTGATGTAGTATTCGTTGGTGGCCCGTCCTTCAGGCTCAAGGAAGAGCAAATGCCGAGGCTTGTCGGCGAAGCGAACGAATTTATCTTCAATGCTCGGGCAATATCTTGGGCCGACGCCTTTGATCTCGCCATTGTACATAGCAGAGCGGTGCAGATTGGATCGCACAATGGCGGCCGTCTCGTCAGTCGTGTAGGTCATCCAGCACGAGATTTGATCGGTTCCGGGCTTCCAGCCGAGGCGCCGTTCGCCAAATTGTTCCACGTGGAACAATTCAGCGTCGCCACGGGTGTCGTGGAACGCGAAAAACGTGGGGTCGGGATCACCACGCTGTTCCCGCATCTGATTGAAGTCGATTGATCGCCCGAGGATGCGGGGTGGGGTGCCTGTCTTCAACCGCCGAAGTTCAATGCCTGCCTCGATAAGGCTGTGGGAAAGAGTCTGCGCGCTGAAATCGCCCAGCCGGCCGCCTTCGTTCTTGTTCTGCCCGATATGCATGAGGCCACGTAAGAAAGTCCCTGTGGTCACGACCACGCTCTTAGCCATGAATTCAACATCGAGATTCGTATGACAACCGGTCACGCGGCCGGATCCGAAGCGCAATCCGGTGACCGTCGCTTGAAAGAGGCGCAGATTCGGCTGGAGCTCCAATGTGTGCTTCAACCGAAATTGATATGCCTTCTTATCACATTGGGCTCTAGGCGCTTGCACAGAAAGCCCCTTGGACTCGTTCAACAGGCGAAATTGGATCGCGGTCACATCGGTGTTGATCGCCATTTCACCGCCAAGGGCGTCGATTTCGCGGACAATCTGTCCCTTGGCCTGGCCGCCGATGGCCGGGTTGCAGCTCATTTGCGCCACCGTGTCGAGATTCCCGGTGAGGAGCAGGGTGGAGGCCCCCATTCGCGACGCCGCCAATGCCGCCTCGACGCCGGCATGGCCGGCGCCACAGACGATGACGTCGAAAAGCTCCTCGTTTAAGCACATGACAGGGCTCCCTTAATATGCACGCCCGCCCGTCCTGCAAGGCTCGCCGGGACCCGGGACCGCACGAAGCGGACGGGCGCGTAGCGCGCCTCGCTGGGCTTCCTCCCCGATCACCACGCCCGATCCCAGCAATCGCTTGAAACAGCGCTCATTCGGGCAGCTTTGCCAAGCGGCGCGGGCAGGCCGACGCCGCGCCCGAGAGTCCAAGCGGTCAAGTGTCCGCATCGTGGATACAGCCGCCCGTGCATCCCTTGTTGGTCGCAATGATATGGCATTTGTATCTACTTGCCGATGCAGAACTTAGCGAACAGGGCGTCCAGGACGCGCTCGTGGTCGATCCGGCCCGCGATCTCACCGAACGCGTCCAGAGCCCCGCGCAGGTCGCTCGCGAGGAGGGCTGGATCCGAGGAGGAGGCCAGCTTTCGCAGCGCGCTCTCCAGGCATTCCCGAGCCTGGACGAGCGCCTGCGCGTGGCGGGCGTTGATCGCGACAGCCTCTCCGTCCCCCAAGGGCTGGAGCCGGCTGACAGCCGCCTCCAGCGCAACGCGCAGCTCCTCGACGCCCGCACCCGTCAGCGCCGACACCCGCCAGGCCGGAAGACCGTCAGGGGCGGGCGCTGCCGCCTCCGGATGCAGGTCGGTCTTGTTCCAGGCGACCAGGGTGGGGCGGCCGCCGCGCCGGGCGTCGAATTCCGGCCAGAACCCGGGCAAGGGGCGGGCCGCGTCGAGCACGGCGAGCAGGATGTCCGCATCATGGATACATTCCCAGGCGCGCCCGATCCCCAGGCGTTCGACGGGGCCCGGGTCGGGATTCAGGCCTGCGGTGTCCACCAGGCGCGCGAGGTGCGGCCCGAGCCGCACCCGCTCCTCGAGAAAATCGCGGGTCGTGCCGGGTTCAGGGCTGACGATCGCCCGGTCCCTTCCCACAAGGCGGTTGAGCAGGGAGCTTTTGCCCGCGTTCGGTTCGCCCACGATGACCACCGCCGCTCCCTCCCGGAGCAATTCGCCGTAATGCCGGGTCGCGAGCAGCCGTGCTGCGCCGCCCATGATCCGCGCCACGGTCCCGCGCAGCTCGGTCCGATTCTCGGCGGGCAGATCTTCGTCGGGAAAGTCGATATAGGCCTCGACCCGGGCGAGCGTGCCGATCAGGTCCGCGCAGAGCCCGTCCATTTCCCTACGGAGCGAGCCCCGAAGCTGCCGATGGGCAGCGGCGAGCGCCTGTTCGCTCCTCGCGTGAATGAGGTCCATCACCGCCTCCGCCTGGCTCAGGTCGAGCCGACCGTTCAGAAACGCCCTGCGGGTGAATTCCCCCGGATCGGCCGGCCTGCAGCCGCGCGCGTGCAGATCCTCCAGGATGCGTTGCGCGAGGTAGGGGCTCCCGTGCGCCGAAATCTCCGCCATGTCCTCGCCGGTGTATGACCGCGGGCCGGCGAACACGGTGACCAGCACCTCGTCGATAAGGACGCCCGATCGATCGCGATACGCCGCCAGCACGGCGCGGCGCGGCGCCGGCTCCCGGCCAAAGATGTCCCCAACCAGCGCCCGGGCGTCGCCGCCCGTGATTCGGACGACCGCGAGCGCCGCAGTACCCGCCGGCGTGCCCAGGGCGGCGATGGTGTCCGAAGCCGAGAGGACCCGGTCCACCTACTGCTCGCCGTTTTCCCCGTCCGTCACGCTCGTGCCGCCCCGCACCTGGACCTTTTCGAGCACGGCCTTGACGATCTTCTCGGCCAAATCGGGCTTTTCCCGGAGGGTTTGCTTCGCCGCATCGCGGCCCTGGCCGACCAGTTCGCCCTGATAGGCGATCCAGGCGCCTTTCTTCTCCAGGATCTTGTGCTCCAGACCGAGGTCGAGGATCGAACCGATGCGTGAAATACCCTCATCGAATATGATGTCGAACTCGCACTCGGTGAAGGGTGGCGCCACCTTGTTCTTCACCACCTTGATCTTGGTCCGGTTGCCGATCACCCGGCCCTCCGGAGTCTTGATCTGATCCTTGCGCCGGATGTCGATCCGGATGCTTGAAAAGAATTTCAACGCCCGGCCGCCGGGGGTCGTCTCCGGATTGCCGAACATGACTCCGATTTTCTCGCGTATCTGATTGGTAAAAACGCAGATGCACTTCGTCTTGCTGACCACAGCGGTCAACCGTCGCATCGCCTGGCTCATGAGCCGGGCCTGGGAACCCACGGTGGCGTCCCCCATCTGGCCGTCCAGTTCCTGCTTCGAAACCAGGGCGGCGACCGAGTCGATCACGATCACGTCGATGGCGTTGGAACGGATGAGGGTCTCGGTGATGTTCAGCGCGTCCTCGCCGCTGTCCGGCTGCGAGACCAGCAGATCGTCCAGGTTCACCCCGACGACGCGGGCGTACTTCGGGTCGAGCGCGTGCTCGACATCGATGAATGCAGCCAGGCCCCCCCGCCTTTGCGCCTCGGCGATGAGGCTGAGGCAGAACGTCGTCTTGCCCGACGATTCCGGGCCGTAGATTTCGACCATGCGCCCGCGGGGCAGGCCTCCGACGCCCAGCGCCAAATCGATGGCGAGGGAACCGGTGGACAACGTTTCCACGGTCATCTTGTGATTGTCGCCCAGGCGCATGATCGAGCCTTCCCCGAACTGCTTCGTGATGGCGCTGATGGCCAGGTCGACGTTCTTGAGGACGGCAGGATCGGCGCCCGCCGCGGCGGAATTTCTGGGTTTGTCGGGCGCTTCGGTGCGGGCGGCGAGTGCGGCTTTGGACATGGAAGGAGAGGGTGGGAAGATCGAAAGGGATACTGTAAAGGGAGTGTGGGACAACCGCGGGGACAGCCACCGAGCATCACCGCGCCGGCCGCCAATTCTAGCAAGCTGATTACGCAGGCCCGCGTCCCGGCCCATACGGTGGAGAACATCGCCAGCCGGCGTGGTTCGGAGGAATAGGGCACAACACACTCGAGGCTCGTCCGACGCCACGAAGAGTCTCCCCTCTCGATGAAGGGATGACGCGTCCTTCTTCAGTGCATTCGAGAAACTCATGCCTTTGGCGACCCTGCGAGCGCGCTACCCGTCCGCATGCGGCCGGTAGGCGAGCGCAATTTCCCCTTTCCGCGCAAAAGCCGCGCTTCCGAGGTTGACTGCGTCCGCGGTGTTCGCCTAGGTCAGCCCTTTCTTACCGCACCGCCCCGAGCAACGCATGTCCGGAGCCAATAAATTTGCTTTCGCAGCCCTCGCCCTGACCCCAGTCCTTCCCGCCTTCGCGGCGGACGGATCCGAGCCGGTGGCACCGAGCGCACACCGGCTGATCCACCTCGGGCCGCTGCCGGTGAGCAACAGCATGATCACGAGCTGGGTTGTCGCGGTTGTCCTGATCGTGCTGGTCCGGTGGGCTTTGGGCCTGCGGCCCAAGCTGCGGCCCAGCCGCGCACAGGTGGTCGTGGAAACGCTCGTGCAGGGAGTCTACGATCTCACCGCTCCGATCGTCGGCAAGCGCGCGGCGATGCCGACCTTCCCGCTGCTGGTGGGCCTGTTCACATTCATCCTGATGCAGAATTGGAGCGGCCTCTTTCCAGGTGTCGGGACCGTGAAGATCTGGGACCTGGCGGCCGGCCGATGGGAGGATTTCGTGCGACCCGGCAACGCGGACCTCAACCTGCCGTTCGCCCTCGCCATCGTCTCGATGCTCGCGTGGCTGTATTTCATATTCCGGTACGCGGGCCTCAGGACCATCGTCCAGGACCTCTTCGGCAACAAGGCCGTGAAGGGCGACGTTAACGTCGCCCTCTACGTGCTCCTCTATTTCCTGTTCTTCTTCGTCGGCCTCACGGAAATCGTTTCGATCAGCTTCCGACCGATCTCCCTCGCTTTCCGCCTCTTCGGCAACATGTTCGGCGGAGAGAACCTGATGCACTCGATCTCGGAGCTGGCCCCCTGGGCGCGCTGGGGGCTGCCCATCCCCTTCATGTTCTTGGAGATGCTCATCGGCTTCATCCAGGCCCTGGTGTTCACGCTGCTGGTCAGCGTTTATATCGGGCTCATCTGCAACCACGGCGACGAGCACGAGGCCCCTTCCCATTAAGACCACCCCTTTGCCGCCGGGACCGTGCCTCGCGCGGGCGGCGGCAGCCACCACAACGAAATCCACATCACATATCCATCATGCATATCCTCGCTGAAATCAGCGGCAGCATCCAAGGCGCGCTCGGCTGTCTGGGCGCCGCCATCGGCGTCGGCCTCGTCGGTGCCAAGGGCGCCGAGGCCGTCGGCCGCAACCCCGAGGCTTCGGGCAAGATCCTTGTCCAAAGCCTCCTGGGCATGGCCATCGCCGAAGCGGTCGCGTTCTATTCGCTGTTCATCATCCGCTAACCCCGCCGGTTCGCGTCCGCGCCGCCGCCCCCGAGGGAGGTGGCGCGGACCGCCCCTTGCCCCGCCATGATCGTTCCTCCCTTCATCGCCGAAGCCTCCGCCGCCAACCCGGTGACGCAGATCACGAACGAGTTCGGGATCCGCGTGCCGATGCTGATCGCGCAGATCGTCAATTTCGTCGTCGTCGCCTCCCTCCTGTGGTACTTCGCCTTCAAGCCGGTTCTCGCGACGATCGGCGAGCGCCAGAGGAAAATCGACGCGGGACTGAAGTACGCCGAGGAGATGAAGGCGAAGCTCGATGCCGCCCAGCAAGCGTACGACTCCCAGCTCCGCGAAGCACAGCTCAAGGCGCGCGAAATCGTCGCCGAAGCCCAGACAGCCGCGAAGGATCTGGCGGACCGGCAGCAGCAGGAGGCTACCCACCGCGCCAACCATCTCATCGAGACGGCGCAGGCGGCCATCGAGCTCGAAAAGCGCAAGATGCTGGCCGAGGCTCGCGCCGAAATCGCCCGGCTGGTGGTCGCGACCGCCCAGCAGGTCCTCGCGCGTCAGCTCACCGAACCGGAGCGCGGCCGCTACAACGAGGCATCCGCCAAGGAATTGCTCCAGGCCTAAGAACCGCTCCCATGTCCGCCCATTCCAAAGCAGCCCAGAACCTCGCGCGCCAGCTCCTCCGCCTCAGCCTGGAAAACGGCGAGCTGTCCGCCGAGCGCGTGACCGGCGCCCTCGAGTACGTCGTGAAGCACCGCCCCGCGAACTCGCTGATGGTGCTCAAGGCCTATCGCCGGCTGGCCGCCGCCGAACTCGCCCGCGGCGAGGCGACGGTCGAGCACGCGGGCGCGGTGTCGGACGCGGCGCTACAGTCGATCGAGGCCGCCATGGGCCGACGTTACCGCCGCAGAATCTTTGCCTCCGCGCGGCCCAACCCAGCCCTAATCGCCGGGCTTCGCGTCCGGGTCGCCGACGACGTCTTCGACGCCTCCATCGCCGCCCAGCTTTCGGCTCTCGCCGCGTCCGTTTAACCCCCCTTCGCCCAGCCTCCCCGTGTCATGAGTTCCGTCCTCGACCAAATCGAACAGCAGATCGCCAAGCTCTCCAATCGGGCGGTTCGCAAGAACACCGGCATCATCCGGACGCTGGCCGACGGCGTCGCCAAGATCGACGGCCTCTCGGAGGTGATGTACAACGAGATGGTCCAATTCCCCGGCGGGGCGATCGGGATCGCGCTCAATCTGGAGGAGGACGAGGTCGGCTGCGTCATCCTGGGCGACATCGCGAATCTCAAGGAGGGCGACGAGGTGACAACCACCGGACGCCGCCTGTCCGTCCCGGTCGGCCGGGCGCTGCTCGGCCGCGCGGTCGACGCCTTGGGCCGGCCCGTTGACGGCAAGGGCCCGGTCGATACCACGGAGACCTATCCCGTTGAGAAGATCGCGCCCGGCATCGTTGCGCGAAAATCGGTGACCCAGGCGCTCTTCACCGGCATAATGGCGATCGATTCGATGATCCCGATCGGGCGCGGCCAGCGCGAACTGATCATAGGCGACCGCGGCACCGGCAAGACGACCATCGCGATCGACACCATCATCAACCAGGCAAAGATCAATCGGGTCGGCTTGGCGGCCAAGGATCCGGATTTTAGGCCGGTGTACTCGATCTACGTCGCCGTGGGTCAGAAGAATTCCAATATCGTCCGGACGATGGCCACCCTGGAGGCGGCCGGCGCCCTTGAATACACGGTCATCGTGGC
>JBOHXF010000364.1:0-4038 GCA_050737455.1 Opitutaceae bacterium
AAGAGCGAATCGATGGGGATGACGCCGATCGCTTGGTCCTCCTTCTTGTTCGCATCGCCGGGATAGTAGCCGCGGCCGGTCTTGATCTCGATCTCGGCCTCGAAGCTGCGCTTGGTGTCGAGGGTGCAGATGACCTGGTCGGGGTTGACGATCTGGATGCCGGCGTCGGCCTGGATGTCGCCCGCGGTCACGGGACCGGACTTGGCCGCCTTGATGAGGAGGCTGATCGGCTCGCGCTTCTGGGAGACGACGAGCACCTTCTTCAGGTTAAGGACAATGTCGGTCACGTCCTCCACAACCCCTTCGATGCTCTGGAATTCGTGGTTCACCCCGTCGATCTTGATCGACGAGATGGCGGCCCCTTCGATGGAGCTCAACAGCACCCGGCGCAGGGAATTGCCGACTGTGTGGCCGTAGCCCGCTTCGAAGGGCTCGGCGATGAATTTCGCGTAGGTTGGCGTGGCGCCCTCCTCGACCTTGGTGAGCTTGTTGGGAATTTCGAACTTTCCGAGGCGTTTGGACATGGGAGTGGTGGCTTAGAACCGGCTGTAAAATTCGACGATGAGCTGCTCGTTGATGTTCTGGTCCATCTCCTCGCGCGTGGGGAGACGGACGACCGAGGCCTTGAACTGTTCGCCTTCGAGCGCCAGCCAGCCGGGGACGTTGCGGATGCGGTTGTCCTCGAGGTTGCGGGTGGCGAGCTGGCGGGAGGCCGGGGCGTTCTTCACCTCGACCACATCGCCGGGTCGGACGTTGTAGCTGGCGATGTCCACCTTGTGGCCATTGACCCGGATGTGTCCGTGGTTGACGAACTGGCGGGCGGCGGCGCGGGTCTTCGCGATGCCGAGCAAATAGATGACACTGTCGAGACGGGTCTCCAGGAGCTGGAGGAACCGTTCGCCGGTCACGCCGCGCTCCTTTTTGGCGATCTCGAAGAGGCGCCGGAACTGGCGCTCCAGCAGGCCGTAGGCGTAGCGGAGCTTCTGCTTTTCGTTCAGGCCGATCGCATATTCGGAATATTTGCGGCGGGACTTCGGGCCGTGCTGGCCCGGAGGGTAGTTGCGGCGCTCCAGCGCCTTGCCGGAACCGAGCAGATACTGGCCGAAGCGGCGGCTGATGCGGGTGTTGGGACCGAGATAACGAGCCATTTTCGGTAAAAGGATGCAGGTTGGAAGGAACGGATCAGACCCGGCGGCGTTTGCGCGGGCGGCAGCCGTTGTGGGGGATGGGGGTCACGTCCACGATCGATGTGACCTCCAGGCCGATAGCCTGGAGCGCCCTGATCGCGCTGTCGCGGCCGAGGCCCGGGCCGGAAACGCGGATCACGACGTCCTTGAGGCCGTGGGCCATGGCGTTGCGCGCGGCGTCCTGGGCGATGATCTGGGCGGCATAGGCGGTGGACTTGCGCGAACCCCGGAAGTTGCACTTGCCTGCGCTCGACCAGGCGATCACCTGGCCCTTGTGGTCGGTGATGGAGACGATCGTGTTGTTGAAGGAGGCGAGGACGTTGACGACGCCGGAAGTGACGTTCTTCGAGCCTTTGGCCTTGCGCACCTTGACGGTGCCCAGCTCCTCTTTGAGGAGGTCCTCGGCGGAGGGCTGTTTGGCCACGCCACCCACGGTCTCGCCTTTGGCGGCCGCTTCGGCCGCGGGGGCCGCCTTTGCGGCTCCGGCGGCGGGCGTCTCTGGAGCCGCGGCGGGCTCCTTGGCGGGGCCGCCCTCGGGGTGCGGGGCACGCGGTTTCTTTTCCTTCTTGGGCGCTGCGGACGGTTCTTCGGCCATGACGGTAAATTACTCCTTCGCTTTGGTGACGCCAACGGTCTTGCGCGGCCCCTTGCGGGTGCGCGCGTTCGTGCTGGTGCGCTGGCCGCGCACGGGCAGGCTGCGGCGATGGCGGATGCCGCGGTAGCAGTTGATCGCCTGGAGGCGCTTCAGATTGCCCGCAATTTCGCGGCGCAGGTCGCCCTCCACCACCCATTTGCGCTCCGTGATCACGTGCAGGATCTTGTTGAGCTGCTCCTCGGTCAGGTCCTCCGCACGGGAGTTCGGATTGAGCGCGGCCTCGCGCACGATCGCGTCGGCGCGGGTCGGTCCGATACCGTAGATGTAACGGAGCGAGTGCGCGACTTTCTTCTTCGCGGGAATTTCTACACCGAGGAGGCGTGGCATGGATTTATGGCTTTTGAGTTAAAGGTTTGTTAAAGGATTTGGGTGAGGATTTCCGGCCCTTTGGCCGTCGTCAGCACCGTATGCTCGAAGTGGGCGGAGGGGGAGCCGTCGGCGGTGACGACCGTCCATCCGTCGGTCAAAGTGCGGGTCGGATATCCGCCCAAGTTGACCATGGGTTCGATCGCGAGGGTCATGCCGGGCCTGATCCGCTCGCCCGCGCCGGGCCGGCCGAAGTTCGGGATCTCGGGCGGCTCGTGCATGGCGACGCCAACCCCGTGGCCCACCATGTCGCGGACGACGCTCAGCCCGTTGCCCTCGACGTAGGTTTGGATCGTGTTGGAGATGTCGCCGATCCTGGCGCCCAGCTGGGCGGCCCGGATCCCGCGCTCAAGGGCCTCCCGCGTGACGCGCAGGAGGCGCTGAAGGTCGGGTGGAACGGGATCAACCGGGACGGTCGCGGCGTTGTCGCCGATGTAGCCCCGGTGTTCGACCACGATGTCGAGGGATACGATGTCGCCCTCGCGGAGGACCCGCTTGAAGGACGGGATGCCGTGGACGACTTCGTCGTTGACGGAAATGCACGTATGCGCCGGATAGCGCCGGGAGTTGTGCTGATAGCCGTAACAGGCGCTGCGGGCGCCCAGCCGGGCGATCTCGTCCCGGCCCGCCTCCTCCAGATCCTGCGTGGTGACTCCGGCCCGGACCATCGGTTTGAGTGTCCGCAGGACGGCGGCTGCGATGGCGCAGACTTCGCGCATCCGGGCGATGCCTTCCTTGTCCTTGATGGGAATCATGCCCTGGTCCGCGCGGGGGATTCGAACGGTTCGAACAGGCCTTGCTCGCGATAGTGGTTCACGAGCGCTTCCGGCGCGGCCGGACCTGCGAACACGGCGTCGAGCCCCTCGTGGCGGGCGTCGAGCCATTCGTCCAGGATTCTGGATTGGAGCAGCGTAGCCGGGAATCCCGTGATAAGGAATCCCGCATCAGGTTTGCGCCCGAAGAACCATCGGCGCAGGCGCGCCAGGTCGTCCCCGTGCGAAATCTCCCGGCGCAGCGCGACGGGAGAGACGTGCTCGATTGGCAAAGAACGGAAACGGTCCCACCGGGTATCCGGCGGACCGAGGAAGATCAACTTCGCTTCGGCGCTGCCGCCGAAAGTCGAAAAGGGATCAAGGGTGCCGAGGATCCCCATCTGAGTAAAGAACTATTTGAGAAAGGACCGGTAAGCCCAGATCACAAGGCCGAGGCAGAACATCCCGAGCAGCGGCCACACGATCTTCATCACGGCGTCGAGCGCCATCGCGTCGCCCATCATGGCCCCCTGCGGATTGGCGCTGCGCGCCCGCAGACGCCCTTTGCGCAGGAAGCCGTCGTAGTGGCGCTGGAGCAGGAAGGTCTCGACCTGGCGCATGGTGTCCAGGATGACCCCGACCGTGATGAGCATCCCGGTCCCGCCGAAGAAGTAGGCGATCTGAAACGGCGTGTTGAGCCAATAGTACATGAGGTCCGGGATGACGGCGATGATCGTGAGGAAGATCGCTCCCGCGAGGGTCAGCCGGGTCATGATGAAGTCGAGGAACTTGGCGGTCGGCTCGCCGGGCCGTACGCCGGGGACGTATCCGCCATATTTCTTGAGATCGTCGGCGACCTGGATCGGCTTGAACATGACCGACACCCAGAAATAGCTGAAAAAGAGGATGAGGAACCCGTAGCTCGTATAGTACAGCCAGTGGCCGCGTGAGAGGTTCTGGGAGAAATCCAGGAGGAACTTGAGGTTCATGGCCGCGCCGATCTGCTGCATGAGCTGGGCCGGAAAGATCAGGATGGAGACCGCGAAGATGACGGGCATGACGCCCGAGTAGTTGACCT
>JBOHXF010000365.1:0-1843 GCA_050737455.1 Opitutaceae bacterium
GTCACCGAATCCATCATGAGCAGGACATGCTTGCCCTGTTCGCGGTAGGCCTCGGCGATCGCCGTCGCGGTAAACGCGGCGCGCAGGCGCAGCGGCGCAGGCGAGTCCGACGTGGCGACCACGACCACCGAGCGGCGAAGCCCCTCGGGACCTAGATCCTTCTCGATGAACTCGCGCACTTCGCGCCCGCGCTCGCCGACGAGGCCGACAACGACGACGTCCGCCGCGGAGCCGCGCGCGATCATCCCCAACAGCGTGGATTTGCCCACGCCGGATCCGGCGAACAGGCCGAGGCGCTGTCCGCGGCCGACGGGGATCAGCGTGTCGATGGCGCGCACGCCGGTCGGCAACGCCTCGTGGATGCGCTGGCGACGGAGAGGATGCGGCGGGGTTCCGTTCCATCCCGCGTTCCGCTCCACCGGGAAGAGCCCCAGCCCGTCGAACGGCCGCCCCAGCGCGTCGAGGACGCGGCCCAGCAATTCCGGGCCCGGACGGGGGCGCGGCGGGCGGTCCGCCACGGCCACCTCGCAGCCGACATGCAGCCCCTGCGTGTCGCCGAGCGGCATCAGGAGGACGCGTTGTTGTTCTCGGAAGCCGACCACCTCCGCACGCACGCCGAAGTCCGTGCGCGTGGAGCGGATAAGGCAAAGGTCGCCGAGCCCGACGTTCGGGCCCTCGGACTCGATGATCAGTCCCGCGATCCCCGTGACGGCGCCGATGCGCTGGACGGGCGGCAGGTGGCGGACCTGGCTGCGCAGGACATCCACGAGAGGGGCGACGGCTGTGGTCATGGCTCGGTCAGTTGGCGGCGAGCCCCCGCTCGAGCGACTCCAGTTTCGCCTGGCGGCGCGCATCGGTGAGGCCGAATCGGCTTCGGACCATGCAATCGCCCGGAGCCAGGGACTCGTCGCTGCGGACGCGAAGTCCCGGATAACGCTGCTTCCACTCCGGATTTATCTGCTCCAGGAGCGACGCGTCGCGCGGGCACAGCGAAAGCTCCAGGCCTTCGCGCTCGGGATAAAGGTGCTCCAGGGCCTCGCGCCACATCCGTTCGATCGCCTCCGGCGGAGGCTCGAAGCCGGCGAGCAGCCGTCGGGCGATTTCGAGGGCAAGCCCCGGCAGGGCCTCGCGCAGCTGCGTCATCATCGCGGGCTCCGCCTGGGCAAGCCGGTCGAGGACCCCCTCGCTCAGCCGGGCCACATCGGCGCGCATCTCCACGAGCTGCTGGTCGGCTGCCGCACGGGCGGCGTCCACCCCCGCATTGTACGCCGTCTGGGCTTGCGCCGCAGCCTCGGCTTCGGACAGCATCCGGCCGCGGCCCGGCCACGCGGCTCCGGCAAGCAACCGATCGAAGGCGACGAGTTTCGCGTAGGCCATGGCGGAACGGTTCAGCTGACGACCGCCTGCGAGCTCTCGTTGTCGAGGGAGATCTGGCCCTCCTCCTCGAGGTGGCGGACGGCCTGGATGATTCCGTCCTGGGCGGACTCGACGTCCTTGAGCCGAACGGGGCCAAGAAGCTGGATCTCCTCGCGCAATCCCTCGGCCGCGCGTTTCGAGAGCGCGGCGTAGATCTTTTCGCGCAAGGGCTCGCTCGCCGACTTCATCGCAATCGCAAGATTGCCCATCTCGACTTCCCGAAGGACGCGCTGGAGGTCGGCCGCCTGCAGGCGGCTCAGGTCCTCGAAGCTGAACATCTTCTTGCGGATGGCCGATCCGAGCGAGCTGTTGCGGTCTTCCAGACGGGCGAGCAGCGTCTTGCTCATGTCCTTCTCGAGCTGGTTGAGGAGGCCGGCCACGGCGCGGACCCCGCCGCTCCGGTGGAAAGTGGGCCGCACCTTGGTGT
>JBOHXF010000366.1:0-2071 GCA_050737455.1 Opitutaceae bacterium
GGATGGCGTTTCCGAGGTAGTAGCTCCAGTGGCCCCGCAGGAGGTTCTGCGAGAATTCGGAGAGGAAGCGCAGGTTGAAGGCCGCCCCGAGCTGGGAGAGGAGCTGCTGGGGGAAGAGGAGGATGGCGCTCGCAAAGATGACGGGCATGACGCCCGAGTAGTTGACCTTGAGGGGAAGGAACGAACTCTGCCCGCCCATCACCTTGTTGCCCACGACGCGCTTCGCGTACTGAACCGGAATCTTGCGCTGGCCCTGGACCACCAGGACCATGCCCGCCGTGACGGCGATGAACAAGGCGATCATCATCGCGATCATCGGCAGGCCCAGCGCCTGGCCGGTGCCGACCGGCCGGACGATCATGCGGTAGATCGCGCTCATCGATTGCGGGATCTGCGCCAGGATGCCGACCGTGATGAGGAGCGACACGCCGTTGCCGATGCCGCGGAGGGTGATCTGCTCGCCGAGCCACATGAGGAACATGGTGCCGGCCGTCATCAGGATTGTGCCGTCGATCAGGAAGGGGAGCTTGCCCGAGATGACGATCGGGCCGTACTTGTTGACATCGTAGCCGGGGATCAGGCTGCCCGGATGGGCCTCCAGGGCCCAGATCAGCAGCGCGCCCTGGACGATGCAGATGAGCAACGTCGCGTACCGGGTGTACTGGGTCAGCTTCTGACGGCCCACGTCGCCCTCGTTCTGCAGCCGGCTGAACGTGGGCACGACCGCGGTCATGAGCTGGAAGATGATCTGCGCGCTGATGTACGGCATGATGCCCAGCGCGCACACGGCGCCGCGGGTCAACGCGCCGCCGGTGAACATGTTGTACAGCCCCAGGATGCCGCCGGAAGCGTTGTTCGTCGCCGAGCGCATGAACTCCTGAAGGGGATGCGGATCGATGCCCGGCAGCGGAATCTGGGCGCCCACGCGGGCCGCGAACAGGAGCGCCAGCGTATAGAAGATCCGGGACCTCAGTTCCGGTATCTTGAGGGAATTATAAAAGGCCGAAAACATGATCGGAACGCGCAGGCCTCAATGCGTCATGCGACAAGCGCCTGTCCGCCGGCCTTTTCGATCTTCTCCTTGGCGGAGGCCGAGAAGCCCTGCGCGGTCACTTTCAAGGCCCGGGAGAGTTCCCCGTCGCCCAGCACCTTCACCCGCTTTTCGCCCGCGCGGATGAGCCCGGCCTGGGCCAGCACCACGGCGTCCACTTCCGACACCTTGGCGTCAAGCGAGGCCAGGTCGCCGACGTTGACAACCGCGATCTCGATCCGGAAGGCCGCCTGGTTGAAGCCCCGGTGGGGCAGCTTGCGGTACAGGGGCATCTGGCCGCCTTCGAATCCAGGGCGGATGCTGCCGCCGGAGCGGGCCGTCTGGCCCTTGCCGCCGCGACCGCTGGTTTTTCCGTGGCCGCCGCCTTCGCCGCAGCCCACCCGCTTGGACCGATGAACGGCGCCGCGGACGTTTTTCATTTCGTGAAGTTTCATGACGCGGGTTCCTGGCTGGCTTGACTCTGATGCCGACGCAGCCCCGCGATGTCTTCGGAGAGCCGAAGCTGCCTGAGGGCGTGCACCGTGGCGTTGACGACCGCGATGTGGTTCTTGGAGCCCATCGACTTGGTGAGCACATTCTTGACGCCGGCCGCCTCGAGCACGGCGCGCACGCCGCCGCCGGCGATCAAGCCGGTGCCGGGGGAAGCCGGCTTGAGCAGCACCTTGCCTCCGTCGAATTCGCCGAATACGTCGTGCGGAATCGTGTCCCCCTTGAGCTTGACGTGAAGCAGGTGCTTTTTCGCATGTTCGGTGCTCTTCTTGATGGCATCGGGCACCTCGTTCGCCTTGCCGTAGCCGACGCCGACGTTGCCCTTCTGGTCGCCGACCACGACCAGCGCTGCGAAACTGAAGCGGCGGCCGCCCTTGACGACCTTCGCGCAGCGGTTGACGAAAACGACCTTCTCGACGAGCGACGGACCCTCGCCGTCGCGGGCGGCCTCACGAGGCCCATCGCGGCGGGGGCCGGGGCGTCCGAATGGCCGGCCTGAACCGCGACCGCCGCCGCGGCCCGGACCGCGGC
>JBOHXF010000367.1:0-8812 GCA_050737455.1 Opitutaceae bacterium
CGTTGCTGGCCGCGGTCGGCCTCGGCGACAAAACCCGCCGCCTCGGCACGCAGCTTTCCGGCGGCGAACAGCAGCGCGTGGCGGTCGCCCGCGCGCTGGCCGGCCATCCGGCCGTGCTGCTCGCCGACGAACCGACGGGCAACCTCGACTCGAAGAGCGGCGAGGCGGTCATGGACCTCCTGCACGAGCTCCACCGGTCGGGGGCCACCCTCCTCATGGTCACCCACGACACCGCGTTCGCGCGGCACGCCGAGCGCGCGATCCATCTGCTCGACGGCCGGGTGATCGACGAGGCCGTTTCCGAAAAAGCCTGACCCGCAGCCGCCATGCGATTCGCACTCCGCCAGTTTCTGAAGGACCCCGGCTTCACGGCGATCGCGCTGCTGACGCTGGCGCTCGGCATCGGTGTGAACACGATCATGTTCACCGTCGCCAACGCTGTCCTGTACCGGATGCCGGCGTTCCGGGACCCGGACCGGCTCGTCCGGGTCTTCGCCACCACCCCGCAGCAATCGTCGCAGGGGCAGTCGCCGGCCAATGTCCGGGACGAGCTGCGGCAGAACGACGTGTTCGAGCGGGCGGCGGCCTACAACATCAATTTCGCGAGCCTCGGCCATCCCGGCGAGCCGGCCGAGCGCATCGGCGGCCTTCAGGTCGGCGGGGAATTTTTCCGGGTTTTGGGCGTAAACGCTTTAATCGGCCGCACGATCCGGCCGGACGACGATCGCGTCGGCCACGCGGACGTCGTCGACATCAGCGAGCAGTTCTGGACCGAACGGTTCAACCGGGACCCGCGCGCGCTGGGGGCGGTTTTGCGCATCGACGGGAAGCCGAGCACGGTTATCGGGGTGATACCCGCGAGCTGCCAGGATATCTTCTCCTGGGCCGGCCGCGTCGATCTTTGGCAGCCGCACGGTTATGACGCGGCGACCTGGAATATCCGCGACAACCCCTGGTTGGCGGTCGTCGCCCGGCTGCGGCCCGGCGTCAGCCTCGGGCGGGCGCAGGCCGAAATCCGCACGATCGGCGAGCGCCTGGCCCGCGACCATCCGAACAGTGATGCCGGGATGGGACTCCGGGTGAGCAGCTATGAGGAGGCGCGAAACAACGATTTCACACGGCGGATCTGCTGGCTGATTCTGGGACTGGCCGGAGCGGTGCTGGTGATCGCCTGCGTCAATCTCGCCAACCTGCAGCTCGCCCGCACGGTGGCCCGCACCCGGGAGCATGCCATCCGGATCGCGCTGGGCGCATCGCGGGCGCAGCTTATCCGGCAACTGCTCCTCGAATCCGTGCTCCTTTCGATCGCGGGCGGGGTCTTGGGCCTGCTCGTGGCCATTTGGGGAAACCGGATCATCGGCCGCCAGATCGAAATCGGCCCCTACATTGGCGGGGACCGCGGTTTCGACCTGCCCATCGATTACCGGGTGCTCGCGTTCCTGGCGGTCGCTTCGGTCGCCACGGGCGTTGTCTTCGGTCTGATGCCCGCCTGGCTCGGCTCCCGCGCGGACGTGAACGCGGCCCTCAAGCAGGGCGCGAGGGGGGCCACCGGCGGCCGCTCGAAGCACCGCGCGCGGAACGCGCTGGTCGTGGCCGAGCTGGCCCTGGCGCTCGGGCTCCTGGCGGGGGCGGCCTGTTTCGTGCGCGGCATCCAGCGCCTGGGCGGCATGGAGGTGCATTGGAATCCGGAGAATCTGCTGACCGGGAATTTCATCTTATCGTACAACACGTACACGAACGACGATCAGGTTCGCAAGGCGGTCGACAGGATGCGATCCGAGCTGCTCCGACTTCCAGGGGCGGACCACGCGGCGATTTCGGGAATGATCCCGATCTACGTGTTCTCGCGCAGCTTCAAGTTCCTGGTCGAGGGGGCCGCGCCGCCGGAAAAGGGACGCGAACCGCTGGTCGAAGTCGAGACCGTCACGCCGGGGTATTTCGCGACCCTGGGCATCCGCCTTCGGGAAGGGAGGGCTTTCTCGCGCAACGACCGCGCGGATTCGCCGCCGTGCATCGTCGTCAGCGAGGCCCTCGCGAAGCAGTATTGGCCGCGCGGCGACGCTATCGGCCATCGCATCCGCAACACCGATCCCAACGCGCCGGGCTGGATGCAGATCGTCGGCGTCGTGGACGACGTGCGCTTTCCCGGCAATCCTTCCGTGCAGCCCACCCGGTTCCAGGCCTATCGGCCGTTCGCCCAGGACCCGCAGCACTGGCTCGCCCTGACCGTGCGTAGCCGAGGGGATTCGGCCGGACTCGCGCGCGCCGTCAAGGGCATCGTCACCGGGATCGATCCCGACATGGCGCTATACGGGCTCGGCACGGTTCAGGGCACGATCGATCGTTCGAGCCGCAATGTGGACGTGGTCGGATGGATGCTCACGTTCTCGGCGCTCCTCGGACTCCTGCTCGCGCTGGTCGGCATCTACGGCGTGATCGCGAATCTGGGAGCCCAGCGGACCCAGGAGATCGGGATCCGCCTGGCCCTGGGGGCGCAGGTGGGCGCGGTGGTTTGGCTCGTGCTGCGCGCGGGGCTGCGCCTGGCGCTGATCGGGACCGCGCTGGGCCTTGCCCTGGCCTTTGTCATCGAACGGGGAATCGGCGCGACGATGCCGGAGATCCCGGGCGAAGATCCTTTCATCGTCGTCGGGTTGGCGGCCCTGCTGATGGGGGCCGCCTTGCTCGCCTCCTGGATGCCCGCCCGGCGGGCGACCCGGGTGAACGCGGTGGACGCGCTCCGGACCGAATGATCTAGGCGCGCCGCCCGGCGCCGGAGATTCGGATGGGGCGGCAAGTTATTGCTTTATTTCCTTGGGATTTGCCTCCAAGCAGTAGCGCGGCGCTTTATTTCCCCCCCCGCCTCGCGACGCTCCCATGACACACCTTTGCACCCCGTTTCTGGCCGAGGCCAGCCTCATCAAGATGTCGGACCTGGATATCGCCATGGTCGTCATCTACTTCGTGGCGGTGCTCCTCATCGGCTGGTACCTGAAAGGCCGCACCAAAACCGGCGAGGACTTTTTCCTCGCGGGCCGCAATATGACCGCCTGGGTGGCCGGCATCAGCTTTCTCGCGGCGAACCTCGGGGCCCTGGAGCTCATGGGGTGGGCGGCCAGCGCCTACGAATACGGCATCCTGGCCACGCACTGGTACTGGATCGGCGCCATCCCCGCGATGGTCTTCCTCGGGCTCGTGATGATGCCGTTCTATTATATTTCCCGGACGCATTCGGTGCCCGGCTATCTGCGGCTTCGCTACGGCGAATCCACCCGGGCCCTGGGGGCGATCTGCTTCGCGTTCATGACGGTCCTGATGTCGGGCGTGAACATGTTCGCGATGGCCGCCGTGATGCAGGTTGTGCTCGGCTGGAACCTGCATTTTTCCATCTGGGTGTCCTCCATCACGGTCGCCGTGTACGTGGTGATGGGCGGCCTGACCTCGGCCATTTTCAACGAGGTGCTCCAATTCTTCCTTATCTGGCTGGGAGCCCTGATCATCCCGATCCTCGGGCTCAAGGAGGCGGGCGGCTGGGCGGGCCTTAAGGCTCACATCGTGGCGAATGTGGCGCACGGCGGCACCTACCTCCATATGTGGAGCACGCTGGGGGGGTTCCGGGACAATCCGATGGGCATCCAATGGACCGGCATCGTCTTCGGGCTGGGCGCGATCATCTCGTTCGGTTACTGGACCACGGACTTCCTCGTCGTGCAGCGCGTCATCACGGCCAAGGACCTGCGCTCGGCGCAAATGGCGCCCATCATCGGCGCCTTCTTCAAGATCGCCGTGCCCCTGATCGTGATCCTGCCCGGGCTGATCGGCCTCGGCGTGCTGAACAGCCACGGCATGCGGCTCGTCTCCGCCAACGCCGCGAAGCCGGGGCAATTCACGTACAACGACGTTCTGCCGCTGCTGCTGGTCCGTTACGCGGGCCCAGGACTGCTGGGCCTGGGTGTGACCGCGCTGATCGCCGGCTTCATGTCCGGGATGGCCGGCAACGTCAGCGCGTTCGCCACCGTCTGGACCTATGACATTTATCGCCCTCTGCTGCAGCGGCGCCGCGGGGCGCGCTCGGCCCCCGCCCCGACGCCCGAGGGACCGATCGACGGCAATGAGATCGCGGCGGCGGGCGACGACAAGCACTATCTTAGCATGGGGCGCTGGAGCACGTTCGTCGGCGTCCTGATCAGCATCGGCACGGCGTACATGGCGATGCAGTTCAACAGCATCATGGATTACGTCCAGGCGCTGTTCAGCTTCTTCGTGGCTCCGCTGTTCGGCACGATCCTGCTCGGCATGCTCTGGAAGCGGGCCACGCCGGCCGGCGGATTCTGGGGTCTGCTCATCGGCACGGCTTCGTCGGTGGGGATGTGGGCCTGGGTGAAGCTCCAGCCGAGCGCCCTCGGTATCATCGCCTTGTCGCGCTACGCGAAGCCCATGGCCCAGGACATGTACCAGGCGCTATGGTCCTGGTGCATCTGCGTCGCCGTCACGATCGCCGTCAGCTATGCGACCCGCGCGCTGCCCGAGGACCGGCTGCGGGGTCTGGTCTACGGCTGCACGGAATTCCCCCGGTCGGCGGACCTCGCCTGGTATCAGCGGCCGTTCTTCTGGGGCATGGTGGTGCTGGTGCTGCTGGTGGCCCTTAACATCCTTTTCTGGTGACCCCGCCCCCCGGTCCTCCGACCCCGAACTCCGAACGCAAGAACGCCGATGCCATGAGCGAAAAGAAACCCCTGCCCATTTGGTTTTTCATCGGCCTGCTGCTGCTGCTTTACGGGCTCATGTGCCTGGGCTCGGGCATCGCGCAGTTCTCGCATCCGCCATCGACGGTGCTCGCGGGCGAGCACGGCACGTTTTGGGGTGGGGTGGTGCTGACGCTGATTGGCGGAACCTACGTGCTCATTTACTGGCCGAGAAAATCGCGCAAGTGACCCGACGCGGTCGGTGCCGGGCGCCTCGTTAGCTTTTGTTTTTCTTCTCCTCGGCGAGCAGGTGCTGCAGTTTCCGCACTTTCGGACGGATCACGAGCGAGCAGTACGCCCGGTCAGGATGCTTCTCGAAATAGTCCTGGTGGTACTCCTCGGCCCTCCAGAACTTCTTAAGCGGTACGATCTGTGTCGTGATCGGGGCGGAAAACTGCGTTTGCGCCTCGGCCCGGGAGGCCTCGGCTGCAGCTTTCTGAATCGGATTCGCATAGAGGATGATCGAGCGGTACTGGTCGCCCAGGTCGTCGCCCTGTCCCCCGACCTGAGTGGGATCGTGGCTTTCCCAGAAATAGGCTAGGACCTGCCGCAGGCTGACTTTCGCCGGATCGTAAACGACCTTGACCACTTCGGCGTAACCGGTCGTCTCGGTGCACACCTCCTCGTACGTCGGATTCGGCGTCGTCCCGCCAGCGTAGCCGCACGTGACGCGGGTCACGCCCGGAAGCAGCTTGAAGGCGGCGTCCATGCACCAGAAGCACCCGCCTCCGAGGACGATCGAATCGGCACGGGCGGAGCTCACGGTGGCCATGGCGAGGAAGGCGGCAAGAAGGGGGAGAAAATGGGAGAGCGATTTCATTCTGACTCGGGACCGGGTCATTTCGCCGCGTAGCCGGCCGCCGGGGAGCCCCGGTGGGCGCGGAGCCAGGCCTCGTACTGCTTGCGCGGCATGAAGCGCAGTGCGGCGGAATCGATGCAGTAGCGCCGCCCGGTTGGGGGGGGGCCGTCGTCGAACACATGGCCCAGGTGCGCACCGTCCACCGAGCAATGCACCTCGTCGCGCGTCATGCCATAGCTTGTGTCGAGCGACACCGCCACGAAGTTCGGATCGATCGGCTGCGTGAAGCTCGGCCAGCCCGTGCCGCTGTCGAACTTGTCGCGGCTGTCGAACAGGGGCGTGTCGCTGCAGACCGAGAAATACACGCCGTCCCGGTGATTGTCCCAATAGGCGTTGTGAAAGGGCGGCTCCGTTCCCTGCTCGCGGGTCACTTCGTACTGCAAAGGGGTCAGGAGCTTCCGCCATTCGGCGGCCGAGCGCCTGACCTTGGTCTTGGCCATGTCGATGACGACGTTCGACGGAAGGCCGCACGCGGATTTCGGACCATCGACGGCGCAGGCGGCGCCGGTCGGAGGGGCCGCGGGAGCGGCCGAAGAGCGTTCCGTGGGAGCGGCGGCGGACGCCGCCACCGCTGCGGCCAGCAAGGCGAGGAGGAAAAGCGGACGTTGCATACCGGTAAGAGTATTCAGTTCCCGGGATATTCCAACGGGCCTGAGCGCCGCTCGAATGGGCGGCCATTCAGCGGGATGGGCCGCCGGCGCCGGCATCCAATTCCGCACCGATGTTGCTGTTTATGCGGCGGACCGGCGGCGATCCCGACATCGTCCCGGGCCGATCGCTGCCGTAGCGAGGCTGGCGGTTGGCCTTCGGCAGCATGAAAGCTCCTCAAGCGTGTGCAGGCGCACTCCGGACGAGGCCGCTTGCTCAGTTAATGCGTGTTCATTAATACATGAGCACAATTAGATTACCGGCGCTCATAATGAGCGGCTTATAGTGTCATCCGCGGCCAATCCCACCGGGAGCGCGGGGCGATCTCGCACCGCGGCGGGGCCGGTCCGGGGCTCGTGATTTATCGGCGAAACGGCGCGTAGCGCCGGCAGGCGACGAAGAACACCGGCATGGCCGCAAGCTGGGTCGCGACGCAGAACACAACCGCGGCCATCACCGAATGTTCGTACAGGACGCCCATGACCGCGCTCCCCAGGAACCAAAATATTCCGTAACCCGCCGTGAAGAGCCCATAGGCGGAGGCCCGGCGCTCCGGCGGGACCAGGGGTGCGACGGCGGCGGGGATGATCGATTCGTGCACCCCCATCCCGAGGCCCCACACCGCCGAGCCGATCAGCGCCGGCCAAAACCCGCCGAGAAAGACAAGCGGCGCAAAGGCCGCCGCGACGAGCGTCAACGGGATCAGAAGCCCGAGGCCGAACCGGTCGAAGAGCCGTCCGAACACGAGCGAGCCGCATCCGCTGAAGCCCATCGCGATCGCATAGGCGATAGGGACCAAGTCCTTCGGAACCGTGGAGTTCTTGGCGAAGTGAAACGCAATGAGCGGAAAATCCGCGAAGCCCGCGGCAACCAGCGCCGCTCCGGCGAGGTAGATCCAAAACACGGAGGGAAGGCCCTTGGCCCGCACGTCGCCCCTCTTCGTTTCGAGATCCTGCGGACGGGGATAGAAATGCCGGGCGGCGAGCACGAGGGTCAGGCAGATCGCCATGGGGATTAGCAGGACGGCGAACGCGGCGCGGTAGCTGCCGCGCCACGCCAGGACGCCCGCGACGAGCAAGGGTCCGAAGAGAGCGCCGGATTGATCCATCGCCTCATGAAGCCCGAACGCCCAGCCGAAGCCGATCCGCCTGCCTGCATGCGAGAGCATCGCATCACGCGGCGGATTGCGCGTCGCCCGGCCAAGCCGCTCCAGGATGACGAGCACGGCCGCCGCCTGCCAGCTCCCAGCCAGCGCAAGCGCCGGCACCGCCATGAGCTGCACGAAATACCCGAAGATGACGATCGGCCAGAACCGTCCGGTCCGGTCCGCCCAGCGTCCGGACACCAGCCGGAAGCCGTACCCGGCCAATTCCCCGAGGCCGGCGACGACGCTCACCACCACGGCGCTGGCCGACAGCGTCGCAAAGAACGGCCCGTACACGCTCCTCGCCCCCTCGTACGTGCAATCGGCGAAGAAGCTGAGCACCCCGATCGTGAGGACGAATTTGAGCGCCGCGGATTTCCCGGCGCCGGGCGCCGAAGGCGCGGGGGTGGTTGCGTTCATGAATTCCCGGACGCTATCTCCGAAACCGAATGGATCGAACTCAGCTCAAGGGATCGACCGCCGGGACGGTACCCGGGAAGTCGGCCAAGTTGCGCGTCGCCACGGTGAGGTGGTGCACCCGCGCCGTGGCGGCCAGGAAAACGTCGATGGCCGAAATCGGTCGGCCGGTCGCTTCCCGCTCGGAGGCGATGAGACCCCAAGCCTCGGCGACGCGTTCTTCGACGGGCAGGATTCGGCCGCGTAACCTCTCAGTCAGATCGCCGCTCAACCAGGCATGGAGCCGTCGTCTGCGTCCGCCGTCCGGAAGACGTTGAACTCCGCGGTGCAGCTCCGCCAAGGTGACGGCGCTGAGAAAGAGCCGGTCTTCATCGGTGGAATCCATCCAGCGCACCAAGCGGACATTGGGACTTGGCTTGTTACCGGTATTCCTCGCCTGTCGCCGCGTTGATGATCTTGAAGTGCTCGACGTGGTAGGCCGGGTCGGCTCGGAAGGCCAGCTTGATGCCGTAGGTCTTTTCCATGCGGACTAGAAGATCAGCGTCTTCGCTGCGGAGGCGCTCAAGGATGCCCGGGTGGACCTGGACGCGGAGGGAGTAGTCCTTGCCGTCCTTGCGGAGCTGGAGGCGGCGGGCGACCGAGGAGAGACGGCGCTGGAGTTCCACCGACATCGTGGTCGCCGACTTCACGATGCCGCGGCCGCGGCAGTACGGGCAGTCGGTGTAAAGATTCGACCAGAGCGATTCCTGCTGGCGCTGGCGGGTCATCTGCATGATCCCGAGCTGCGAGATTGGCAGGATGTGGTTGCGCGCCTTGTCCGTCGCCATGAGCTCGCACATCCTTTCGTAGATGGCGTTGCGGTGGCGGCGCTCCTTCATGTCGATGAAGTCGATGATGATCAGACCGCCCATGTTGCGCAGGCGGATCTGGCGCGCGGCCTCGGTGGCCGCCTCCTGGTTCACGGTGTAGATGACGTTCTTCTCGTCGCCGCCCTTGTTCTTG
>JBOHXF010000368.1:0-5487 GCA_050737455.1 Opitutaceae bacterium
CATGAGTGTTGTCGCTCATCCGCACGCCCAGGCCGTGCTTTTTGCTCAGGAGGGAATGGCTGCCGCATGAGTTGTTGCCGAGCATGCCGCCGATCGTGCAGCGGCTATGGGTGGCCGGATCGGGACCAAAAAAGAGGCCCGCTTCCTTTTTTGCCGTTTCGCGAAAATGATCGAGCACGCAGCCCGGCTGGACGCGCCCCATGCGGGCGCGGGCGTCGATCTCCACCACCTTGTGCATGTATTTCGAAAAATCCAGAATGACGGCGACATTGCAGCATTGCCCTCCTAGGCTTGTGCCGCCGCCCCGGCACAGGACCGGCGCCCGGTGTTTCCTCGCCAGGGCGATGGCCGTCTCCGCATCCTGGATGTGCCGGGGAATCACCACGCCAATCGGCGCCTGGCGATAATTCGAGCCGTCCGTGGCATAAAGCGCCCGGGTTCCCTTGTCGAAGCGCACCTCCCCATCCAGTGCGGCCTTCAGATCCCTTTCCAGGGACCTCGCCGCGGAGGCGTCCAGCGCCCCTTTGCCGTCGTCCCGGCGCAGCCGGTCGAAACGCCCCCCTTCTCCCGCCCGCCGCAGCGCGCCCAATGTGTCGCTCATGATGGTCTTGCCCTCCATCGACCGAGTCGCCCGCTCGGCTCCGAGGAAGAGAGCAGAATAGACCATGGGAGCTTCTTGCGGTTCCCGCCGGGAACCAAGTGGTTAAGCAGGCCGTCCAAGCTCAAAATCCTATGCGCGGTGAAAATTGAAGACTATGCCCTCATCGGGGACGCTCACACGGCGGCCTTGGTCGGGCGAAATGGATCGATTGATTGGCTGTGTTTTCCGCACTTCGATTCCTCCGCATGCTTTGCCGCCTTGATCGGCCGCGAGGAGAACGGACACTGGCTCATCAGCCCGCAACAGGTTCCCGTGGAAACGCGCCGGCGTTACCAGCGCGACTCGCTTATTTTGGAAACGGATTTTGAAACCAAGGGCGGACGCGCTCGCGTGACCGACTACATGCCGCCCCGGCGATCGCACGGTTGGATCGTGAGGGAGGCGGCGGGACTCCAAGGGGAGATTCGCATGCGGATGCGGCTGGTCGCCGCCTTCGGCTACGGGCAAATACGGCCCTGGCTGCACCGATCGCGGCGCGTGCTGCGGATTCAAGCCGGCTCCGAAACGCTCATTCTGCGGTCGCCGGTTCCGGTGGAAATCGACGGATATGAGGTCCGGGCCGCATTCAATCTGAAAGCCGGCCAACGCCTGGTTTTTTCGTTGCATTGGCATCCGGCCCATCTCGCGCCGGAAAAGCCCGAGAGTCCCTCCGTGGCACGCCGCCGGACCCGTGGTTGGTGGCGGAGCTGGGCGAGGGCGAGCACCTATCGGGGATCTTACGGAGACTCCGTTCGTCAATCGCTTCTCGTCCTCAGGGCGCTGACCTACGCTCCCACGGGCGGCCTTGCCGCCGCTCCAACAGCCTCGCTTCCGGAGAGACTCGGCGGATCCCGCAACTGGGACTACCGTTATTGTTGGCTGCGGGATGCGGCCTTCGCCATGGATGCGCTGCTGGCGGCCGGGTGCGGCCGCGGAGTACGGGGTTCGCTCGGTTGGCTCGTCCGCGCGATCGCCGGCGATCCGAGTCAGCTGCAGACGGCTTATTCGGTGCATGGCGAACGGCGCCTCACCGAATGGACCGTGAAGGATCTGAAGGGATACGAAGGCAGCCGGCCGGTGCGGATTGGCAACGACGCAGCGCTCCAATTTCAACTGGATGGCTACGGTGAGGTGATCAATGCCCTGGATCTGGCGCGTTCGGAGGGAGACATGGTGCGGGGCGTCGAGTCCGACGCCTGGGAGCTTCAGCAGAGGCTTCTCGAACACATCGAGCGGTGCTGGCAGGAAGACGACCACGGCATATGGGAAGAGCGCGGCCGTCCGCGCCCATTCACTTATTCCAAGGTGATGGCCTGGGTGGCTGCGGACCGCACGGTGCGGACGATCGAACGGTCGAGCCGTCCGGGAGACTTGGCACGCTGGAAGCGGCTGCGGACGGCCATCCGCCGGGACGTGCTGGCCCGCGGATTCAACGCGAAGGTCGGCGCCTTTACCCAATTCTACGGCTCCGATATCATCGACGCCAGCGTTCTGCGCCTGCCCCTGGTCGGGTTTTTGCCGGCGCGCGACCCGCGCATGCGCTCCACCGTCCGCCGCATCGAAACCCAACTCATGCAGGACGGAATCGTCGGCCGCAGGCATACGGGGAGGCTCGCCCGGGAAGGGGCCTTTCTGCCTTGCAGTTTCTGGCTGGCGGCAAACTACCTACTCGCGGGCCGAAGGGACGAGGGTCGGAAACTTTTCGAGCGCATTTTGGGCTTGGGCAACGATCTCGGCCTCTTTGCCGAAGAGTATGATCTGGCGCGAAAGCGGCTCGTGGGAAATTTCCCTCAGGCGCTGACCCACATCGCCCTCATTCAATGCGCGGTCCTGCTGGAGGGACGGCCCTCGCAGGCGAGAGCCTTTCATCATCCGTGAATAGACCGGCCATCGACCTGCTTGATCTCGGCGCTTATCGAGTGCCCACCGAGCGTCCCGAATCGGACGGCACGCTGGACTGGGATCACACCGGCCTCGTGGTGGTTAAAGTTGGCTGCGGCCGCGCCTTGGGCTTGGGATGGACCTATGGCTCGCGTGCCATCGCGGCGGTGATCGACGACATTCTTCGGCCCGTTGTGGTCGGAGGAGATCCCTTTGGAACGGAAGGGCTTTGGCACGAGATGAACCGGAGCCTGCGCAACGCGGGAAACAGGTCGTTGGGCGCGATGGCGGTTGCGGCGGTGGATATCGCCCTGTGGGATCTCCAGGCGCGGTTGGCCGGACTCCCTTTGCTCGGCCTGTGGGGTGCGGCCAGGGAGGCGGTCCCGGTTTACGGCAGCGGCGGATTCACAAGCTATACGGAAAGCCAGCTTGCCCGCCAGCTTGCCGGATGGGTGGGGGATGGGATTTCGCGGGTCAAAATGAAGGTCGGACGCGAACCTTCCCGCGATCCCCGCCGGGTCGCCGTCGCGCGCAAGGCGATCGGTGCGGCTGCCACGCTGATGGTCGACGCCAATGGCGCATACGATGTCAAAGAGGCGGCAGGAATGGCCGAGCGGTTCCGAACTTCGAATGTCGTCTGGTTCGAAGAGCCGGTCTCCTCCGAGGATTGGGAAGGGCTCAGGCTGCTGCGCGAACGCGCGCCGCCGACGGTGGAGATTGCCGCCGGCGAATACGGGGATACGCCGTCGTACTTCCTCCGCCTGCTTCAGGCGGGGGCGGTGGACTGCCTTCAGGCCGACGTGACGCGGTGCGGAGGATTCACAGGCTTTCTCAAGGTGGCCGCGCTGGCGGAATCTTTTCAGATCCCGCTTTCAGCCCATTGTTCGCCACAGCTCCATGCGCACGTGGGATGCGCGGCGACGTCGCTGCGCCACGTCGAATACTTCCATGACCATGTCCGGATCGAGCGGCTCCTATTCGACGGATGCCTGCCCGCGGCGAAGGGCGTCCTCCGACCCGACCGCACCCGGCCGGGGCATGGACTTGCCTTCAAGGGCGCCGATGCCGCGCGTTACGCGGTCTGAGGCTCAGTGCTGGTGGGGCAGCAGCCCCCGGATCATTCCCTTGGCCGCCTGCTTGACGATTCCCCCTTCGTTCGGATCGCCGCGCAGGATCGTTTCGGTGAATTTTTTCGCCTGACTCATGGTGATATGGGGAGGAAGCGTGGGCGTGTCCGGATCGGAAATCGCCTCGAAAACCACCGGCCTATCGCTCGACAATGCCTCGTCCCAAGCCGGGCCCAGCTGCTCCGCCGTTTCCACCCGGATGCCGCGCAGTCCGATCGAGTCGGCGAACTTGGCATAAGGAAAGTCCGGCAGTTCCTGGCTCGCCACGAAGCGGATGTCACCCATCATGATGCGCTGCTCCCAGGTCACTTGATTGAGGTCGCGGTTGTTCAGGACAAGCGTGATCCAGCGCGGATCGGACCATTCCTTCCAGTACTTGGCCACGGTAATGCAGGCGTTGAGGCCGTTCATCTGCATGGCTCCGTCGCCGGTGACCGCGATGCACACGCGGTCGGGAAAGCAGAATTTCGCGCCGACGGCGTAAGGGACGGCCGCCCCCATGGTCGCCAAGTTGCCGCTTCCGCTCGCCATCATGCCCGTCCTTATTTTCAAGTCGCGGGCGTACCAGTTTGCCGTCGTGCCCGCGTCCGCGGAAAGGATGCACCGGTCCGGAAGGCGGGCGCTCAATTCCCAAAACACCAGCTCGGGATTGAGAAGCCCCTCGTTTCCATCGACGTGGGCGCGCTTCTCCAGCGTCTCCCACCACTCGGCAACGTTCCCGGCGATTTTCTTTTGCCACGCGCCGTCCTCCTTTCGGCGGAGCAACGGCACCAGGGCTTGCAGCGTCTGCCGCGCGTCGCCCTTCAAGTTGACGTCCATCGGATAGCGAAGGCTGAGCAAACGGCCGTCCGTATCGATCTGGACCCCCTTCGCCTGGCCGGCCTTGGGATAGAATTCCCCGTAGGGGAAGCTCGATCCCACCACCAACAGGGTATCGCATTCCTGCATCAGGTCCCAGCTCGGCTTGGAGCCGAGAAGGCCGATGTGCCCCGCGCAGAACGGCACCGATTCCGGCATCACCGCCTTGCCGAGCCAGCTCTTCGCCACGCCGGCTCCCAAGAGTTCCGCAACCTGCAGGACTTCCGCTTGGGCGCCGAGCGCGCCGGCTCCGACCAGCATCGCCACCTTCTTGCCTTGATTGAGGATTTTCGCCGCCTTTTCCAAATCGGAGGGGTCGGGCGTCATCGAGGGAATGGGGCAGCCGACGCCGCTGAGGGCAAAATCGTGCTTTTGCGGAGGATCGAGCATAGCATCTTCCTCCTGCAAGTCCTTGGGAACGATGAGGCAGGTGACGCTCCGCTGGTCGAGGGCGATGCGCACCGCCCGGTCCACGCAGTGGCGCACGGCTCCCGGGCTCATCACGGTCACGCAATATTCGCTGGCCACGTCCTTGAACAGCGATTGCAGATCGACTTCCTGCTGATAACTGGCGCCGATGGCGGTGCGCGCCTGCTGGCCCACGATGGCAACCACGGGCACGTGATCCATCTTCGCGTCATAGAGGCCGTTCAGCAGGTGGATCGCACCCGGCCCCGAAGTGGCGTAGCAAAGCCCGACCTGGCCGGTGAACTTGGCGTGGGCCGACGCCATGAAGGCCGCCATCTCCTCATGCCGAACCTGGATGTATTGCAGGCTGTCCTGGACCTTCTGCAACGCCACGTCGAGGCCGCCGACGCCATCCCCGGGGTAGCCATAGACGCGCCGCAGCCCCCATTCCTGCAAGCGGTGCCATACGTACTCGCTGACGTTCATGCTCATGCGACGGCGCTCCGAGTCCTCGGCCCCGAACCGAGGACGCCAGCCAGGGACGCCCGTTCGGGATGCCGCAGCGGTTACGCG
>JBOHXF010000369.1:0-6184 GCA_050737455.1 Opitutaceae bacterium
GCTCCACCCCCAACCAGGACAACCCGACCATGGACGTGGTCGATGGTTGTGGCGGCACGCCAGTCCTCGGTGTGGACGTGTGGGAACACGCCTACTACCTCCACTATCAGAATCGTCGTCCGGACTACATCGCCGCCTTCTGGAACGTGGTGGACTGGGACGCGGCGGAGAAGAACTTCGAGGCGGCGAGCCGGTAGCCTTGCCGGACGGCCCTCCCCAAAAAGGAGGGCATTCTCGACGCCGCGGGGTGCCTTTGCACAGCCTTCTCCCCTGCGCAGCCGACTCGGGAGGATCGTCGAATATCGTTTGAGGACCCCTGCGGATTACCGTTCGCGGATCCAAGCATGCGGGAAAAAATCGCCTTTTGCTGGAGCGGCGGAAAGGACTCGGCCCTGGCGCTCCATCGGCTCCGGGCGGACGACCGCTACGAGGTCGTTTCGCTTCTGACCACATGCAACGCCGATTTTCGGCGTGTTTCGATGCACGGTGTGCGGCTGGAACTCCTGGAGCGGCAGGCTGACGCCCTTGGGCTCCCACTGGAGAAGGTCTTTGTCGGCCGATGCAGTTCGAACGAGGAATACGAGAGCCGGATGGGGGAGCGGCTGCGCGCATTAGCCGCCGGCGGAACGACCGCCTGCGCCTTCGGCGATATCTTCCTGGAGGATCTCCGCCGATGGCGGGAGGGGAACCTCGCGCGGATCGGGATGCGCGGTATTTTTCCTCTCTGGAAGATCGATACGCGCGAACTGGTCCGCGAATTCATCGCATCCGGATTCGGCTCGGTCGTCTGCTGCGTCAACGATGCCTGGCTGGGCGAGGCCGCGCTTGGGCGGACACTGGACGAAGGGTTCGTGCGCTCGCTCCCGCCGGACGTCGATCCGTGCGGGGAAAATGGAGAGTACCACTCCTTCGCCTTCGCCGGCCCCATTTTCCTGGAGCCGATCCAATTCTCGGTGGGCGAAAAAGTCTACCGGCCGCTGGAGGAAAGTCCCCCGGCGACGACCAATCCGGCCCCGGCCCCTTGTCCGCCCGCGGGCGCGCGACGAACGAAGGGCTTCTGGTTCTGCGATCTGCTGCCCACCTGAACCCTGTGGAGATTCAGAGGCGATGGCTTCAAATGGAGCGGCTGCGGTCTGGAATCTTGCGCCTCGTGGCGGATGGCCTCACCACGGCCGCTTTCGAATCGCAAGTTTATCGTCATGATATTTCACGATCGCGCTTCCTATCGCGACCAGACGTCCGCCTGCTCCGCCGGGCCGAAGCTCAGGGGACTGATGGGGGTGCTCTTGCCCGATTCGGTGTCGAGGATGCAGAGGCGGCTGTGGTAGGCGTCGCGCGCGGTGTAGACGAGGTGGCGGCCGTCCGGCAGCCAGCTCGGCTCGATGCCGTCGAAGGGAGCGTGGGAGACCACCCGGGCCTCGCCGGTCGATACTGAGATCACAGCGATCTGGTAGCGGCCGCCTTCCCGGACCGTGAAGGCGATCTTGTCGGGGTCCGTCCGGCTCCAGGTCGGCTCCGCGCAGTAGCTGCTTATCCCTAGCGTGAGCCGGCGCGGGCTTCCGCCATAGGCGGAGATGAGATAAAGCTGCGGGCCCGGGGAAGAGGCAAAGACGATCCGCGAGCCGTCGGGCGACCAGCAGGGTGAAGCCTTGTTCGACCGGAAATGCGTCAGTTCGCGCAGGCCGTGGCCCTCCGCGTCGCTCATCCAGATCTGCGAATTGCCCGAGTCACCGGTGAGCACCATCGCGACCCGGCGGCCGTCAGGGCTGAACCGCGCGCCGAGATTGGTCCCCCGGAAGCTTTCGAACGTGCTCAGCGTCAGGCTGCGCAGATCGATCACGTAGATGTCCGGAAAGCCCCGCCGGAAGCTCGTGTACAGGAGCCGCGTGCCGTCCGGCGACCAGGAGGGAAACAGCGCGTCCGCGCGATCGGCCGTCAGTCGCCTGTACGCGGCGAAGAACAGGTCGCCGGCATAGACGTCCTTGCGCATCCCGGCACCGGCGACGAAGGCGATCTTCGAGGTGAAATATCCCCGGAGGCCGAGCCCGTTGGTCTTCGCGACCGCCACATCGGCCGCGCGAAGCAGCGCGCCGCGCAGGCCGTTCCCGGAGACCGTTTCCGACGCGAACGGCTCGTGGCCGGGACCGCGCGTGATCCGCACGGTCACCGCCGACGGGCCGGCCGGGGAAAACCGGATCTGATAAAAAGAGCCCGGACCGGAAACCAGCTCGTAGCGGCCGTGGGTCGCGAATGCCAATCGGGCGAGCCCGTTGAGCTCCGGCGTCGCCCCGGAGACCTGAATGGCGATCACGCCGCGGTGGCCCGTCACCGGGACCTCGCCGAGATTGCGCGCCGGCAAGGCCGCCGGGAGCAGAGCTAGGCACAAAATGAGGAAGGAAAATTTGCGCATGGCAGGGCTTTCTATTTGCACGCCGCCGGCAGTTAACAACCCTTAATTGGCGCGATCTGGAAATTGACCCGGGAGCCTCCCGCGCGGATGGTGGTCGTTCCCATGACACCCGAGGACATCAAGGAGCGGCTTAAGCAGGTCAAATACCCGGGCTTCAGCCGGGACATCGTCTCGTTCGGGCTGGTCCGCTCCGTCGGGTTCGACCGGGGGATAGCTCGGGTCTCGATCGGCCTGACGACCGGCGACCCGAAGGTCCCGTCCCAGATCAAGGCGGAAATCGACCGTTGTCTGCGCTCGCTGCCAGACGTCAAGGAGACGCAGATCGAAGTGGCGGTGCAGGCCGCCAAGGCACCTTCCGGGGGCGGCAACCTGGCCGGCACGGGGGGGGCGCCGAAAACCATCCGGCATGCCGTCGCCATCGCCTCCGGCAAGGGCGGCGTCGGCAAGAGCACGTTCGCCGTGAACCTCGCCTGCGCGCTCGCCCAGATCCTCGAGGCGCGGGGCCGCGACAGGCGCGTGGGCCTGCTCGACTGCGACATCTACGGCCCGAGCGTCCCCTTGATGATCGGCCTGGAGGGCCGGCCCAACGTGGAGGGGGAGGCCGCCAACGCCGTCCTTCTGCCCATGGAAAAGCATGGAGTGAAGGTGATGAGCATGGGTTTCCTGGTGGACGACGATACGCCTGTCGTCTGGCGCGGACCGATGGTGATGAAGACGATCCAACAGTTCGTCCAGAACGTGAAGTGGGGCGAATTGGACCTTCTCCTCATCGACCTGCCGCCCGGCACGGGCGACGCCCAACTCTCCCTGGTGCAGACGATCCCCCTCGACGGCGCGATCATCGTGACGACCCCGCAGCCGGCCGCCTACAACGTCGCCCGAAAGGGCGGCCTGATGTTTCAGAAGGTCAATGTGCCCATCCTCGGAGTCGCCGAGAACATGAGCTATTTCACGGACTCGGCCGGCAATCGACAGGCGCTTTTCGGGGAGGGTGGCGGGATCATCACCGCGGAGCGGCTCGGCACGAGCCTTCTTGGGCAAGTGCCTCTCATGCCGGAAATTCGAGAGGGAGGAGATGTGGGCCGACCCGTCGTTGTCGCCGAGCCGAAGGGGGCCGCAGCGGCGGTTTTCCGCGAGATCGCCGAAGAACTGCTGGCGCGCCTGCCTCAGGCAGCCCGGCCGACCGCCTCACCATCGGCGCGCTAGGCTCCCTGAATTCCCAAACACGGGGTCAACAGGTCAAGTTTTTGAATATGGCCATTCGATCGTCTGAGGCGAAACCTCATTAGGCACGCGTTTCGACCGATCCGATGAAAAGGCTGGCCGCGAACCGGGCGCGCCCTCACTATTCCCGGCATTGACAGCGCCCTTCTGGTCGCTCTCATTTCCCCTCCCGCTTCATGACTTCTCTGTCCAAAGAGCCGGATTCTTCTTCGCGCGAATTCGTGAAGCAGTCCAATCTCTATCAGGAATTTTTGGCGGAGCGCGAGGAGATCCTGAAGCACAAGTGGCTCGAATCCGAGCGCCTCGGCTACGACATCGGCTTCGAGCGCGCGCTCCTGGACTGGATCCGCAAGCACCGCGAAGGCTGGCGCGCCGCCCGCCGCCAGCAGGTCGGACAGCAGCAGCCCGCCCACTCCGGCTCGGGCGAAGGGCGGCAGCAGCCGGCTACTTGATTTCCTTGTGGAGCGTGTGCCGGCGGAGGAAGGGATTGTATTTCTTCTTCTCGATGCGCTCGGTCACGGTCTTCTTGTTGCGGGTGGTGAGGTAGCGGGAGGCCGGTTTGCCTTCCTTCTTCGCTTCGGTGCACTCCAAGGTGACAAGTTCTTGCATGTTCGATTCGGGTTGAACGGTCGAGGCTAGTTTCATTCCCGGCCGGCGCAATTAAAAAGGGGGTCCGGTTGCAAAGTTCGGCCCGTGTAAAAGTTCGATCTTCCCACTCATCCGGCAACGGATGGGAGCCCGGCTCTCTTCCATCCGCCATGCCCAAGGGCGCATAGCCTCAATGGTCTGGCCTTTGGCCGTTACCCCGGCTCAACAGATCGGGCGACCGCCTCTCTTCAATCCGACCTCTTACCGACGCTTCTCCGTGAGAGGCAGCATGATCCCCCGCCGAAGCAGGGTCACCTGCGCCGTGCTGGAAGACACCACGAGGGCGATGCAATCGGCGGCCACGCTGACCGCGGCTGCGGCGGCATGCCGGCTGCCGAGGCCGCTCGGCAGGGCATGGTCGCTGTCGGTCGCCTGGATGAGGCTGCCGGCGGACTCCACCACCCCGTCGCCGCGAATGATGAAGGCCCCGTCGATCGAGGAGAACTCCTTTACGGTCTCGTCCATGAATGGATTGAGGATGTTGCGGTCCTCTTCCTTGTACCCGTAGAAGGGATTGAGCACGAGCGGCTTGATGAGTCTTGTAACCTTCTCGGTGTCGCCGACGACGAACAGGCAGCCGACCGGGCGCCCCTCCCGCCCCTCGACCGCGAGCTCGGTCGCGACGGCGATCACCCGCTCGAGCACCTCGGGTTTCACATCCGGCGGCAGAAGGTCGGCGGCGCCCCCGGTGAGCAGCGTCTGGAACTCCCGCTCGATGTCCACGACGACCAGGGTGTCGAACTGGTTGCTTCCGGTCATCCCGCCGAGGCAGCAGACCCGGTCGGTAAACGCCATCACCCCGCGCGTCAGCGCGACCAGGATGGCGCTCCGAAGCTGCGCCAGCCGCTGGGTGGAAAACGAGCGGACCTGGATCGTGTGCCCGAATTCGGCCGGCTCGTCGGTCGAAGTCTCAATGGCGCTCCGCGTCACGAAAATCGTCTTCATCTTCGAACGGAGGGCCTCCGGATCCAGGCCGCCGATGAAGGTGTCGGCGAACACCATGATCGCACGGCAGCCGGCGCCGCGGGCCACCATTTCCGCCTCGCGGAACATAAGCCGGTTGATGCGGTTCTCCTGCGCCTGGACCGGACGGTTGCCGCCAAACCCGGCGATGAGCCGCTGGGTGAGCGTGTCGAGGTCGGGGGCGTTGACCAGGCTGTTGACGAAGTCCGGTTCGCGCACCTGCCGGGCCAGGGTCGCGAGAACCTGGAGATAATCGCGCGCCTTCTCCCCCGCGATCAGGACGATGATCAGGTGGACCCGCTCCTCGGCCAGCGCGCCGTCGTGCCGGATGCCGACGCGGCTGCGGCCGATGGCGAGGACGTAGCGGCGGCGCATTTTCACCCGCACATGGGGCAGCGCCACGCCGAGCCCCAGGTAGGTCGTCATCGTGCTCTCGCGGGCTAGGAGCCCTTTGAGCAGCGATTCGCGCCTCAGGTCGGGGAATTTCGCGGTCGCGATCCCGACCAGCTCGTCCAGCGCGCCCACCAGATCGGTGCTGCGCAGATCGATCACTCGGCTCCGGGCAATGACCTTATCCAGCCGCACCGGCTATTTCTCCCATTCGAGCGCGCCCTTCTTGATCTCGTAAAACAAACCGAGGACCAGAACCCCGATGAAGAACATCACGGGTCCCAGAATGGCGACGTGGACGGCGAGAAACTCCCGGTAAATGAAGGTCCAGGGAATAAGGATCACCACCTCGAGATCGAACAGCATGAACAGCAGCGCGGTGACGAAGAACTTCACCGAAAATCGGGTGTGGACGGGCGCCACTCGAAGATCAGCGACACGGCCTACGAATGCGGCATCCCCGGCGAGGGCATCGTCCACACCCGATTTTCGGTGAAGTTCTTCGTCACCGCGCTGCTGTTCATGCTGTTCGATCTCGAGGTGGTGATC
>JBOHXF010000370.1:0-4835 GCA_050737455.1 Opitutaceae bacterium
TTCGTCGGCGGCCGGGAGTACTTTTTCGAACACGCCGCCCCATGAGGAAGCTGCTGATCGTCAGCCCGCATTTTCCGCCGGTCAACGCGCCGGACATGCAGCGGGTGCGGATGAGCCTGCCCCATTACCCGTCGTGCGGGTGGGACCCCGTGGTGCTCACGGTCGGCGAAGCCTGGCAGGAGGGGCCGCTGGAGCCGCCGCTGGCCGGCACGCTTCCTCCCGGGCTCCGGATCGTCCGCGCCCGGGCCTGGCCCATCCGGTGGACGCGGCTGTTCGGGCTGCACCATCTCGGGCTGCGCGCCTGGCTTTCGCTCTTCCGGACCGGCTCGCGGCTGCTCCGGACGGAGAGGTTTGACGCGGTGTTTTTTTCCACGACGCAGTTCGTCGTCTTCGCGCTGGGGCCGCTCTGGCGCCGACGCCACGGCGTGCCGTACATCATCGACATCCAGGATCCGTGGCGCACCGACTATTACGAGCGGCCCGGCTCGCGCCGGGCGCCCGGCGGATGGAAATACGCCTTCGCACGGGCGCAGGCGCGGCTTCTGGAAGGCTGGTGCTACCGGGGAGCCTCCGCGGTGATGAGCGTGTCGCCCCAATACCTGGAGGCCATGCGCGCGCGCCATCCGGGAACCGGGTGCACGCCCGCGGCGGTCATCCGCTTCGGCGCAAGCCGGACGGATCTCCGGCACGCGGCCGCACTTTCCCCGGCCCGGCAATTCCCGAGGTCGGGCGGGGAAAGACACCTCCTCTACACCGGAGCGGCCGGCCCGGTCATGCCGCACGCGCTCCTCGTCCTGTTCGAGGCGCTGCGCCGGTACAGGGACCAAGCGCCGGAGCGGGCGGCGCGGCTGAAGTTTCATTTCATCGGAACGAGCTACGTCACGCCCGGCCGGGAGAAACCCTCCGTCACGCCGGTGGCCCGGGCATGCGGCGTCGGGGATCAGGTCGAGGAGATCGCCCATCGCGTGGGCTTTCTCGAATCACTGCAGCTCCAACGCGCCGCGGACGCCCTGATGCTCATGGGATCGAGCGACCTCGCCTATTCGCCGTCCAAAGTGTTCCACTATTATCTCAGCGGCCGCCCGATCCTCGCCCTGGTGTTTCGCGACAGCGTCATGGAAGGGCTCCTCGAGGAGCTGTCGTGCGCCTGGATCATCCGATTCCGGGAGCACGAGCCGAAGGAGGAGGCGTACGCCGGCCTTGCGCGCTTTTTTGACAGCGTGCTGGACGGATTCGCGCCGGGAAGCCTGCCGAACCGCTATCCCGCGCATTTCGAGGCCAACTATCTCGCCGCCGAACTGACCCGGCGCCAGTGCCTTCTCTTCGACGAGGCGATCGGCGCCCCCATTTCTTGAACGCCACCGTCGCCGACTACCGCACGATGCCGATGCGCGAGCTCACGGCCGGCATCCGGCGCGGAATGCGCGGGTGGATGCTGCCCCTGGCCTTCGGACTCGGAGCGATTTCGATCGCGCTGCTCGCCTTCGGCCACAAGGGCGCGCTCGCTTTCACGCTGATCTCGGCCGGCACCTGGATCGCGCTGGCGGTCTGGCGCCGAAGCGCCATCGGGCTACCGCTCCTGCCGATGATCGCGGTGCAGCATCTGCTGCTCTACGGCCTGCCGATCCTGGCGAACCGGGAGACGATGAACCGCTATTCCGCCGATCTCGTGGATCAGGCCGGGATCGAGCTACTGATCTTCCTCCTGTCCCTCGCCTTCGTCTGGGCCGGCGCCATGGGCATGATCCGGGCTTCGCTGCCAGTCAGCCATGCCCTGGTCGAATACCGCCGCGGCGGCGCCCGCAAGCGGCGCCGAATCTGCCTCGTGCTCCTCGCCGCCGGCACCGGATACCAAGTGCTGAGCCGCCTCGGCCTGCTTGGCCCGCTGCTGGCCGTCCTGCCCGCCGGCGCCGATTCGATCATCTGGGATCTGGTCGCCGCCGACGCCACCTGCGGGTTCTTCATCGGCGCCCTGCTTGTCGGGTCCGGGGAGCTGATCGGATGGGGCCGTGCCGCGTTCTGGCTGGCCGTCACCCTCAATTGCACCATCGCCGCCTCCTCGTTCCTGCTCTCCGCCTCGTCGGTTTTCGTCATCTCGGTCATGATCGGCCTGTTTTGGAGCACCGGCCGCATTCCCTGGCGGTTCGTGGCGATCGCCGGCATGATCTTCGCCTTCTTTAACTTGGGCAAGGACGCGATGCGGGACCGCTATTGGCGCCATGTCGGCGGCGGCGACAACATCCCGGATTTCACGCTGGCCCGGATGCCGTCGCTCTATTCGGAATGGACCTCCGTCAGTTTCGATCTGCTGATGGGAAACAGCGGCCGGATCGAAGACCGGTGGCGCCGGGAACTCGGCGACACGGCGGCACACCAGGCGAGCCAGAGCCTCCTCGATCGGATCAACGACCTGCAGAACCTCCTGTTCGCTATGGACGCCGTGCAGCGGCTCAAGATCGAGCCCCTGCATGGCGCGAGTTACACGCTCATCCCCGCCCTGCTCGTCCCCCGCATCTTGGACCCGGACAAGCCGCGCGCGCACGAGGGCCAGGTCATGCTGAACGTCCATTTCGGACGCCAGGATCTGAGCTCCACGGTCGACACGTACATCGCCTGGGGGCTCCTCCCCGAGGCGTACGGCAACTTCGGGCCCTGGCTTGGAGCCGCGATGCTGGGAAGCGTGCTCGGCTTCCTGTTCGCATGGCTGGAGAAGTGGACCGCGAACAAGCTGGTCGTCTCCCTTGAGGGCTTCGTCGCGTTCACGATTTTCCTGGGCCTAGCCAACTCCTTCGAGATGGTTGCAAGCGTCCTCGTGACCTCCGTATTTCAGGCCGCCGTTCCGGTCGCCCTGGCGACCCTGCCGTTCGTGCGCCGGATCGCGACCGGGCCGGGTCCGGGTCGCACCCCGGATGAAAGGCCGGCCGCCCCCGCCGGGACCTCGTCATGAAGTCCAAAACGCGGCGCCTGGCGGTGGTCCTCTCCCACCCCACTCAGTACTACAGCCCCTGGTTCCGCTGGCTCGCGGGCCATGCACCGGTGACGCCGCGGGTCTTCTACCTGTGGGACTTCGGCATCCGGCCCACGAACGATCCCCAGTTCGGCAGGACGGTCCACTGGGACGTCGACCTCCTTTCCGGCTACGCTTCGGAGTTCGTGCCGAATGCCGCCCGCGATCCGGGGACCCATCATTTTCTCGGGCTGCGCAACCCCACGCTCAGCCGCCGCCTGGAGGCCTGGCGGCCGGACGCGCTCCTCATCTTCGGCTGCGCCTGGTCCGGCCCGCTCCAGGCGCTCCGTTGGGCGCGCCGGAGGGGCGTGCCCGCCGTATTTCGCGGCGATTCCCATTTCCTGGGTCGGCCGGCGCCCGGACGGTTCCGTGGGTTCCCGCTCCGCCTGATCTATCGGAGGTTCGGCGCGGTCACCTATGTCGGGCAGGCCAATCGGCGGTATTTCGAGGCTCTCGGCGTGCCCCCTGAGCGGCTGTTCTTCGCGCCTCACGCCGTCGACGACACCCGCTTCCAGCCGGCCTCGGCCGCCGCCCGCGCCGCCGCTTCCGGGCTGCGGGCCGGCCTCCGGCTCGGGCGCGAAGTCCGCGTCGTCCTGTTCGCCGGGAAATTCACGGCCAAAAAACAGCCTCGCGCGCTCCTGGATGCGTTTCTCGATCTCGCCCCGGACGACGCGGTCCTCCTGTTCGTCGGCGAAGGTGAGGAGAGGGCGGACCTGGAGCGGATCGCGCGGGAACGGTGCGGGCGCGTGCACTTTCTGCCGTTCGCCAATCAATCCGAGATGCCCGCGCGGTACCTCGCGGCGGATCTTTTTGTCCTTCCCTCGCGGGGCGCGCACGAATCCTGGGGGCTCGCGGTGAACGAGGCGATGCACATGGGTGTGCCTGCGCTCGTCAGCGACCGGGTGGGCTGCCAGGAGGATCTGGTGACGCCGGGAGAGACCGGGTGGGTGTTCCGAGCGGACGATCCGGCGGACCTTCGCAGCGGCCTGGCGCAGGCCCTGCGCGAGGTTGCGGACCCGGCGCGCCGCGAAGTCCTTCGCTCCGCCGTGTTTCGCCGGATCCTGGGTTACACCTACGCGCGCGCAGGCGCCGGCCTCCTGCAGGCGCTGGACTCGCTCCCGGAACCCGCTACGTGAGGATTTCCATCGTCTTTGGTTTCTTCCTGCCGGTTCCCCCGCTTCGCGGCGGAGCGACGGAAAAGGTCTGGGACCGGCTTGCACGCCAGTTCGCGCAGCGCGGCCACACGGTCACCGCTGTCTGCCGGCGGTGGCCCGGACAGGCCGACCGCGAAAACCGGGATGGCGTGGAGTACCGGCGGATTCCCGGCGCGCCGCCATCGAAGCGCCTCGCCTGGAACCTGGTGCGGGATCTTCGCTGGGGGCTCCGTGCGGCCCGGGCGCTGCCTGCGGGCGATGTCGTCATCTGCAACACGGTCACCCTGCCGGTCTGGCTTCCCCGAATGAAACCGGCCGCCGGTCGCGTGGTGGCCGTGCTCGGCCGAGTCCCGAAAGGGCAGGTCCGGTTCTACGGACGGGCGGCCCGGGTCTACGCGACAAGCCGCTTCGTCGAGGAAAAGGCGCTCGCGGAAGCCCCCGCGCTTCGCGGCCGGATCGCGGTCGTCGGCAATGCCATCGATTGGGATCTCCATGTTGCGGCCGGCGCTTCGCGTCCGGCCGGCGGCGAACCCGTGGAGCTCGGATTCGTCGGCCGGCTTCATCCCGAGAAGGGGCTCGAGCTCCTGCTTCGCGCGGCCGGCGACCTGGCCGGACGGTCCGCGCTTCCCCCGTGGCGGCTTCGCCTCGCCGGGCCGGCGGCGGCGGCGGACGGC
>JBOHXF010000371.1:0-4554 GCA_050737455.1 Opitutaceae bacterium
AGCATGTTCCGAACGACGGATTCGTCCTCGATGATGAGTACTTTTTCGAAAGCCATGGCTTGCTAAAACCGGCGCGCCGGGGAACGCGGTTCAGGCGGCGTCATCGCGCGATTCGGGCGGGAAAGGCGTCACGGGTGTACGCCGTTAGGGTATAGGCCCCGGGCACCGGGGTTCAATCCAATAGATTATTTCGGTCTTTTCGGCTCAAGTCCCGGGCGTTCGTGCCGATCCAAGGTCATGCGCCTTCTGTCTTTCCTCACCGAGATCGAGCGCGCGCTTCAGGCCGACGATCCCTCACCGCTCGGCGGCTCATGGGAGAGCGCCCGTTCAGTCAACTACCACCAGGGACTCGCCCGCCTGACCCTCGGCGCGCGCAAGTCCGGCGAGGCTCCGGTTCCGCTCGGCGCGATCCTGATTCAGGAGTTCAGACTCGCGGATGGCTCGATCTGCCTCAAGAGCCGGCTCGGCTGGGCCGGCGCCGCGGAGGGCGAGTCGCACGCGATTTACGAAAGCCCGGAAACGCTTTGGAGCACGGAAGCCCGCCGGGTCGCCTCGCTGTGGCAGGCCGGCCGCGAGAAGGTCGCCGGGCTCGAAGCGGCGGAACAGACGCCGCTCGTGGCAAGCGCCTGATTTCCACGGGATCGCCGCACCGGCCGGGTCGGCCCGCGGTTTCGTTTGGCGGCGCTTCCCCGTCCTACGCCAGGCCCTCTATCGCCCGCCCCGAGGGGCGCGCGCATCGCGGAAACGTTCGAACGCCAACCCCGAGGCCGGCTCATCGTCAACCGATCCGCGCGGAAAGCGCGAATCCAGACCCGGGGATTCCCGGGATGGACCTCGCCCGATGAATGCGGGAACCTTGCGGCGAAACCGCGCTAGACGGTCGCGTTGAGGGAGCCGTTCCCCCGCATCGCTCCGCCGCCGTAGGCCGCCAGCTCCTGCAGGCGCCGCCGCGACTCCGCGATTCGGCGACGCGCCGCGTGCAGGGCCTCCCGTCGCGCGGAAAGGTGCTTCTGCAGTCCGCGGCGCGCCTCCATCCGCCGGTCCATCCGCGGGCCCAGCAGCGGCGCGAGCCCGGGCTCGCGGGCCAGTGCGCAAAGGCGCACGACGAGCGGCGCCGCGCGGCGCTGCAGTTCCACCGCGTGCCCGCAGTTGCCCACGCGGAGCGCAAGCGCCTGCTGGTCCGTGTACTCTTCGAGGGCGGCGACGAGGCGCCGCGCGGCCGATTCCGAGGGCGACATCAGGACAGGATCGGTTCCGGAGCCGGCGCGGCGGCAACCGACACGCCCTCCTTCTTCAACATTTCCGCCCAAGCGTCGCGCACCTGCCCGAGGAGCTGCTCGATCTCCAGAATGGGTTCCGGCGTCTTCTTGAGATTGGCCTCGAGGAGCCGGCGGTTATAGTACTCGTAGAGACGCTCCATGAGCGCGGCGAATTCCCCGCCCGCCTCGAAGTTGAGCGTGCCGCGGAGCTCGGCGATGATCCGCCGCGCCTTGGTCAGATTGCGGTGGATGACCTCGAAGCGCCCGAGGTCGCGGGCCGGCCGCTCGAAGGCGGCCCGGGCCGTTCCCATGGCACGCAGCGCCCCGTCGAACAGGAGCAGGACGAGCTGGCCCGGCGTGGCGGTGAGGATCGAGTTCGCGCGATAAATGCGCGCGTAGTCCTGGGCGACCATGAATCGGGATCAGGAGAGCGCCTCGGACGGATCCGGGGAATTCACGATCTGCGCCGCCACGTTGGCGATGATCGCCGCGCTCGGATAGCCCGGATCCGACGCAAGCTGCCGGCCGCGCGCGACGACGTCGGGGCGCAGCTCCGGATCGCGCCCCAGCGCCTGCTGAAGCTTGTCGGCCTGCTCGGTCGAAAGCCGGTCGGTGTCGGCCGGCCCGCGCTGAAGGCTCGGCTGCTGAAGGGGTCCCGTATATGCCGCCGATCGAGCGGCCGGGTCGGGTGAGGAAGTGGAATCAATCATAGCTGCTGTCTGGCTCCGGAACGGTCAGCCGCTGATGCCAATACAGGGAACGCCGTCGATTCTATGCCGCAAACATCGGTTCGTTTTGCCGCCACTTTAGATGCGGTTTCTACGCATGGGAGAGTCCGCTTCATCTCACGGGACGGGCAATGTGCGAAAGGTCGTGTCCGCCACATAGGCGGCGAACTGGCTTGGGCTGATGAGGCTCTCCGTCGTCGAATCGAACGGCATCCCCTGCCGGTCACCACCCAGATAATAATGACGCAAGCTATTGGCCACGGCGGAATTGTTCGTCGTGTAGAGCTGGTCAAAAGCCCATAGGATCCGTTGGTCGGCCACGTTCGCCAGCTTCGCCCGGAAGCCTATGGCCAGCGGCCGGTAGGGCGCGTACGCGGTCAAATCGACGAAAAGCACCGCTTGAGCGTCGAATTTCGTGCCTAGGATCTTTAGGAAGTGCGGCGGCAACTGGGCCGTGGAATCGATGTCCTGGAAGCCGAACGTCCGGGTGCACTCGGCCCGGGTAAGCGGGACAACCTCGAAACGCATCTGGCGGACCAAGGCCTCGGCGATGATCGGATCGAGCTGCTCGCAGGTTTCGAAATCGGCGTAGGGGGCTCCGTGGATCGGAAGCAGCACCACCCGGCGCGTGCCGTAGGGAAGCCGTTGATCCGAGACGTAATTGACCGGCTTGAAGAACGGCCCGCGACGCGCCGGATTCGTCGGCGCGATATGCTGGCAGGCCGCGAGCCCAAGGATGCCGAGGGCGGCCGTCGCGAGGGAAAACAGGGTTCGCATCGGTTGGCCGGATCAGCTCGTGCTCGAGCTGCTGCCGGAGGGGCTCGAGATCTGGCTCCCGTTGACGTAGACGTTCGAGCCCTGCGCCGCCGCCACGGTGCTGGAGGCCGAGGTCGAACCGCTGGACGAGCTGCCGCTGACGCTGTTCAGGGCGGCCAGTTCGCTCTGGTACTGGGATTCGAAGGTTTCCATCGCCTCGAACTCCGATTCGAGCTGCTGCTCCTGGGCCTGGAGCTGCGTCTGCATCGTCGAAATCTGGTTGCCGAGGTCGGTCGACTCCGACTGCAGATTGCTCTGGTCGGAGGTGTTCTGGCTCAGGATGTCGTTGATGGCCGAACTCATCATCGAGCCGAAGCCCGTCTGGGCCGTCTGGAAAAACGCCGCAACCGCGCCGGGATCCGACGAAAGGGTTTGCAGCAGTTGGCCTTGGTCGGAGATTTCGAGCTGCCCGCTTGTGCTGTCGAAATCGATCCCGAGCGAGTCCAGGCTGTTCACCGAGCCGGTGAGCGCGCTCCCCGCGCCGAAGGCGGTCGTCTGAAGCTGCGTGGCCCAGTCGCCAACCTCGTGGTCCGAGGACAGGATCGACGTGGTCACCGAGCCGCTGGCATTCACCGAGACCTGGGTGTCATTTCCGATATCGGTCTGAATCTGGTTGAACGCGGTGATGAAATTCTGGACGGCGGTGATGATCCCGGAAGTGTCCAGCGCCACCTCGATCGTCTGCGTCCCCGTGGTGTCCGCTGTCACCGTCAATCCGGCCGCTCCAAACGTCGAGCCGGCCAGCGTGTTGCTGAAGCTGCTCTGCGCGGGGCCGCCATTGACCGAATAGAGGGCGTTTTGGCCCTCGGTCAGCGTGGCGCCCGAGGTCGTCAAGCCGAGGGCGGCCGCCAGATTCCCCGAACTGTCGCTCACCCCCATCCCGATGTTCCCCGTGATCGAATTGGTCACATCGACCTGGTTGTCGTACGCGTCGTAGTTGGCGGTCACACCGGCTCCGGAACTGTTGATCTTCCCGAGCAGCGTCGTCAGGGTGTCGGTGTTCACGTTGTAATTGATCGTGACCCCGTTGACCACCAGCGAGCCGTTGCCGGAGCCGTCCTGGCCGGTGAGCGCCGTCGCGAATCCGGCGTCCGCCAAGCTGGCGCTCGCGCTGAGGGCCCCCACGGCGGACGAGCTCGAGATCGTGGTCTCGGTTCCGCTGTCGGGATTCGCCAGCTTGAGCGCCTGGAGAAGATTGCTGGTGTCGTTCGCCGCGCCCAGGACGACCGGCTGCCCGTTGGAGCTGGTCAGCGAGACCGTGTCGGAGTCCGGATCGTAGGCCGCGGTGACGCCACCGCTGGTCGCCGTGGAAATCGCGTCGAAGACGTCCTGGAGCGATTCGCTCGTGGTGACCGCGACCTGCTGGCCGTCGACCGTGAACGCGCCGGCCGTCACCGGCTCCCAAGTGTTCATACTCGCGACCGTCAGCCCGGAAACGTCGGCCGAGTCGTTCAGCGCCTGGCTCACCCCGCCCGTGCCTGTCAGCTCGGAGGCGGTCGCCAGTTGCGAAACCGCGATTGAGTAGCTGCCTGCCGGGGTGCCGTCGTTGGCGTTGGCCTGCCACGTGGAGTCCGGCGTGTTGGCGCTGACCGTGACCGCCGAAAAGAGGGTCGGATCCTCGAGGGAGAAGACCGTATTGGAGAGATTCGTGAGGTCGGTGCTGATCGAGCCGAGCGCGCTGACCTGGCTGTTGACCTGGTTCCGCTGGGCCTGCACCTGATTCATTCCCGCGCCATCGGCCTGGATCATCT
>JBOHXF010000372.1:0-3882 GCA_050737455.1 Opitutaceae bacterium
ACTTACAAGCCCTTCAAGAACACCACCATACAGGTCAACATGGAGATCGGCCGGGACAACTCCAACAAGCCCTTCGACCGGCCGCCATGGGACGGGTACAGCATGTGGTGGGCCGAGGGCAAACCGACGTGGAATTCCACCACCAAGCGCTTCAGCTTCCTGGGGACGCCCCAGGCGCCGTTCTCCACCACTTCCGTCTACAGCAACCCGACCACGTTCGCGACGAACAATTTCGAGACGTCGGCCGCCGGAATGGGCAGCACCACGTACCAAATGTCGCTGGTCTACTCCAACCCGAACAGCAGCGTCCTGGGCATTCCCGGGCAGAATTTCGTGGGCTATGAGGGCCAGACCAAGGACGGTAGCGGGATGAAGGGGCTGAATGGATGGTATGGGGTCCTGAACCATATGATTCACCAAAACGATTACACGAGCGGCTACTGGCGCATTCCGATGATGACGAATCCCAACGTGTTCGACTTCTACCACGCGCAGTTGTACGGGCCGAACGCATATCAGTGGGCGCAGTGGGAGACCTACAACGCCTACCTGAACCAGACGTTCCTCGACAACCATGCCGGCTTCCGTGTGGCCTATGACCACCAGGAGATGGACGAAGGCGCGGTCAGCCCGATGACGTACAGCAGCTATACGATGATGCTCGACATCAATACGGTGCTTCCCAACGGGGCGCCCAATCCGAACTTCGGACGGCCCGCGGTGGCCAGCGCCGGCTTTACGTACGTCAACGGCATCCACGCCGACAACTTGCAGGGCACCGCCTTTTACGATTTCGACGCCCGCGAGTATCTCCACAACTGGCTGGGCGACGCGATCGGCGACAACGTCTTAACCGGGTCGTACACCCGCCAGGACACGAGCTGGGAGGACGACCAGGGGGGGTCGTTCGACACCGGCGAGAACTACTTGGCGGCGATCTGGGGACCCAGCAATGCGGACCAGACCGTAGGCGGCGCGAATCGCGAAGTGACGCTGCTCCACTACCTCGGGCCGAGCCTGGCGAACGCGGCGAGCCCGGCGGACGCCCACACCCAGGCCCTCACCGGCCAGTGGCCCACCAACGTCAGCACCGTGTCCATCCTGGCGAACCCGTCGGAGACCAGCGGAGTCGGGACCCCAAACCCAACCCCCAGCGGCTGGACGGCCGCCGATTACACAATCCAGAGCAGCGGACGTTACGACACCAACAATATCGATCGCGCCAGTTACACGAGCCGTACCGAGCAGGAGGTGAACTCGGGCATCCTGATCGCGCAGAACAAATGGTTCGACGGCAACCTCGTGACGACGGAGGGAATTCGACGCGACAACCTATGGAGTTATTCGGCCGGGTCGCCCCCCCAGAACAGCGTCGGCGTGGGCGACCTCAGCAGTCCCTTGTGGACTGAGAAGCTGATTTCCCAGGAGACGCAGGATTCCAAGGACTGGGGCATCGTCGGCCATTCTCCCGACTTCATCAACCGGTACCTGCCATGGGGCTCGACCATCAGTCTGTCCTACAGCTATTCGGACAATTTCACCGCCACCGCCCAGCGCTTCAACATTTTCGGCGATCCGATCGGGCCGGAGATCGGCAAGACCAGTGAATATGCCGCGCGCTTCTCGCTCTTCCACGGCAAGGTCCACCTGAGCGTCGGACGGTATCGGACGGCCGACGCCCTCAACTCGTCGACGCTGGGATCCGTGCAGGGCTACATCAACCAGATTCCGCTGATCATCGGCGAGACCTTCGTCGAAAACGCGACACCCGGCGGCCTGAACGCCGGCAATACCGCCGGACTCGACGCGTGGAATGCCTGGGTGAAGACGCCGGGCGCCCAGGCATTCCTCCATACCTTCCAATTCGCGAACACCGACAGCAGCACCCTGGCGACTTGGATCACGCCCAACAACATGGTGGCCACCTCCGACATCGTGTCGACCGGCTGGGAATTCGAGGGAGTCCTCAATCCCACTCCGAACTGGCGCATCGCCCTCAATGCAACCGAGTCCGAAGCGGTGCGGGCGAACACCGGGATCCCCGTGGAGGACGAGCTGAACGGTGTGTTCATCCCGATGCTGAAGGGCGCGGCGGGCACGCTGATCGACGCGGATTACATGGTCCCCATCGCCGAAACGTTCAGCAGCAATGTGATCCTGCCGCTCGAGACCATCACGCGTCAGGACGGGTCGCCCACGCCGGAGCTGGCCAAGTGGCATTGGAACCTGGTCACCAACTACGCCTTCACGACCGGCATCCTCAAGCACTGGAATGTGTCCGGCTCCGTCCGCTGGATCGCCGACCGGGCGATCGGCTATCCGGTGATCGACGACCCCGTGCTGGGGGCCGTCGCGGACGTCAAGAACCCCTACTACACGCCGAGCCGCATCAATTATGACGCGTCGGTGGGCTACACCATTCCGCGCATCTACAAAGATGTGAGCTGGCACATCCAGTTCTATGTCCGAAATATCGGCGTGGGCGACGAGCTCATCCCGATCCACGCGCAGCCGGACGGCTCCATCGACACCTACGAGATCGCCCAGCCGATGACCTGGACGCTCGCGAACACGTTCCGCTTCTGAATCCCGCCGGCGAAAGCCGGCTCCAACGGCCGGGCGTTCTCTCCGATGGGAGGCGCCTGGCCTCTACGCGCCTGCGTACCGCCCATGCGGCGCCCGGCCCTCGCCCGCCCGCCCGTGCCCGGCGCCGAATTCCGCACCGGCAATCCCGGCATCGCGATGAGGACCTTCCGCATCACGGCGCCTCTGGGCGGCGATCACTATCCCGAACGGGGCATCCGCTCGACTCCTTGAAGCCCCAAACACGCTGTCAGCAGGTCAAAGTTTTTGGATACGGCCTTTCGATGGTCTGAGGCGAAGCCTCGCGAGACCGCGGCGTTCCCCGGAAGAAGGCTTTTTACCTCATGACGCTGATCCTGGTTTCCCCTTCGACGAAAGATCCTCTTGGCGGGGCCGCTGATTCCATCCGCGGGCATGGCGACGTTCCGTTGCATTCCTGCCATCGTCCGCGCCGGTTCTGGGCGGCGGGTTTGGCCGCGCTCGTCCTCGCCGCGCTGCCGATCCGGGCGGAGAATTCCATCTGGCTGACGCAGCTCGACCTTAACAATCTCCATCTGACCGGTTGGGCGCCGCTCCGGATTGGCCGATTGAAAGACGCCCAGCCGCTAGGCATCGGCGGGCGGACGTTCCCGCGCAGTCTCGGCACCTACGCGACGAGTACGCTCTGGCTGGAACTCGATGGCAAGGTGCAGAGGTTTCATGCCGTCGTGGGCCTGGACGACTCGGTGCACGAGGCGAAAGCGGCGGTGGTCTTCATGATTTTCGGTGACGATCGCAAGCTCTGGGAATCGGGGGTGCGACGGAGAGGCGACCCCCCATTGCCGGTGAACCTCGATGTGACGGGGATCCGTTCGCTCCTGCTCGAGGTCGACGATGTGGGGAAAGGCACTTACAATGTTTTCGCCGACTGGGCCGACGCGCGTTTCGTCTACGCCGGCACGCCTCCGGTCACGGTCTGGGTTCCGCAAGAGGAAGCCGTGATCCTGACGCCGAAGCCGCCGCCTGCGCCGCGAATCAACGGACCGAAGGTGTACGGCTGTCGGCCCGGGCATCCGTTCCTCTATCGCATTCCCGCGACGGGTGAGCGCCCGCTACGGTTCTCCGCCCGCGGGCTGCCGGCCGGGCTCCAGCTTGACGCCGCGACGGGCATCATCACCGGCACGGCGCCGGCGCGCGGCACCTACGCGGTGACTTTGCGGGCACGCAACCGCCACGCGGAAAACAGCCGGATCTTCAAGATCGTGAGCGGCGACACATTGGCGCTGACTCCGCCCATGGGCTGGAACGACTGGTATGGCT
>JBOHXF010000373.1:0-3938 GCA_050737455.1 Opitutaceae bacterium
GGGTTTCATCGTGCGGCGTAGGCGCCGCCAAAATGGAATCGGCGCTTGGCGGCGTTTTGCCATGCCGATCGAAATCGTCGCCAAAATCCCGCAAATCGAAGGGATGCCGGCATGAGACAAAAACAGACCAGGAACGCCTGACGGCCGGCCCGCCGCTTCAGCTCAGCTTCGCCAGCTCCGCCAGCACGCGTTCGTTCTGCTCCCGGGTTCCGACCGTGACGCGGAGCCATTCGGGGAGCGAGTAGGGAACGAGGGGCCGGACGATCACGCCGCGGCGCTGCAGCGCCTCGAACCAGCGCGTCCCCTCGCCGACCCGGATTAGGAGGAAATTGGCCTCGCTCGGGACCCACTTCAGGCCAAGCCGATCGCAGCCCGCCTGAAATTGCCGCAGACCTTCGCGGTTGGCCCGCACACACCGTTCCACGAATTCCCGGTCGTCCAGCGCCGCGATCGCGGCCGCCTGCCCGATCGCGTTCACGTTGAATGGCTGCCGGACGCGGTTCAGGAGGCTCGCCATCCCTATGTCCGCATAGCCGTAGCCCACGCGCAACGATGCCAGCCCGTACACCTTTGAAAACGTCCGGAGGCAGACGAGCTTCCGGCCCTCCGCGATCAGCGGCCGGAGATCGGCCGGCCTTTCCTGGTATTCCGCGTACGCCTCGTCGACTGCCAGGACGACGTGACCGGGCAGAGCCCGCGCGAACGCAGCTACGTCCTCCGCGCGATTCGCGGTGCCGGTCGGGTTGTTGGGGCACCCCAGGTACACGAGCCGGGTCCGCGGGGTGATCGCGGTCGCCATCGCAAGGAGATCGTGGGTGTGCTCCTTGAGGGGCACGGCGACCGGCTTCGCCCCGCAAAGCAGCGTGACGATCCGGTAGACGACGAAAGCCGGATCGCCCATCACGACTTCGTCGCCCGGCCGAAGGAAGACATGGCCCAAAAGCTCCAGGATTTCGTTGGAACCGTTGCCGACAACGAATTGATCGGCCGAAAGTCCGAATCGCTTCGCGAGCCGGCGGCGCAACTCGAAGCAGGCCCCGTCCGGATAGAGCTGTCCATGCTCCAGCGCGAGCCGGGCGGCCGCCACCGCCTTCGGCGACGGCCCAAAGGGATTCTCGTTCGAAGCGAGCTTGACGATGCCGGCGGGATCCAGGCCCAATTCGCGCGCGAGTTCCTCGATCGGCTTACCCGGCTCGTAGACGGGCTGGGTCAGCACGGACGGATTGGCCAGCTCCTCGAGATTCATGGGCGGCTCTGCACCCGAACGGTCGCCATGCCTGCCGCGCGGGCGCCTTCTATTCCCAGATCCGCGTCCTCGAAGACCAGGCATTCCCTGGGATCGACTCCCATCCGGCGGGCCGCGAGGAGGAACATGTCGGGCGCCGGTTTGCCACGCCCCTCCGGCACGTCCCGCGGCGTCACCACGATCTTGAACACGGTATCGAGGCCCGCGAGCTTGAGCGCCGGCATCGCCACGTCCGGGAACCCGCCGGTCACGATCGCCACCGGCTTCGTCCGCGCAATGCGCCTGGCGAAATCCGCGACCGGCTCGATGACCGTCACCTCGGCCAGACCGTCCCGGTAGAGGCCCTCCTTCACCTCCATGACCTCGGGCGCGTTCAACTCGAGGCCGTAATGCCGGCCGAGAAGTTCGGCCACGCGAACCGTCGGAACGCCGCCAAGGCTGTAGAACAGCTCCTCGTCGAGCGGCTGACCGAGGCCATACCGGCGCATCGCCGCGTCCCATGCGCGGTAGTGCGCCGGCATCGTGTCGACAAGCGTGCCGTCCAGATCGAACAGATAACCGGCGAACTCGCCGGGCGGAATTTGCAGAACAATAGGCGAATGCAAGCGCGCACTAAAACGGCCCAAGCTCCCTGGCGCAACCGCCTTTGGCGCCTTGTCCCGAAGCCGGGCTCGCGATCGGGAAGTGCCTCCGGCATTGGTAAGCTCGATCATGTCGCGGGTTTCCCCAGCCCAATCCGCCCCGCGGCGGATCGTCCCCTTCGACCGGGCAGTTGCAGGATTGAGGCTTATCGCCGCAAACCGCGGTGAAGCCGGCTCACGGGTTTCGGCGCCGCCTCGGCCTGCGCCTTTTCGTCGAACAGCGCGGAATAGGTGTAGGGGAAACCCTCGATACGCTTGCGTTCGATCGCGGTCCCGATGAAGCGCTCGATGCTCCGCGCGTCCCGGACGTCGTCCTCCGTGACCAAGGTGAACGCGTCGCCCGCATGCTGGGCGCGGCCGGTCCGGCCGATCCGGTGCACATAGTCCTCGGGATTCTCCGGCACATCGTAATTGACGACGTGGGAAATGCCCGCGATGTCCAGGCCGCGGGCGGCGATGTCGGTCGCCACGAGCACTTCGAATTTCCCGCTCTTGAACCCTTCGAGGGCCTCGATCCGCTCCCGCTGGCTTCGATCCGAATGCAGCACCCCGACCGTGTGGCCTTTGGTCTTCAGGCGGGCCGCGATCCGGTCGGCGCCCATCCGCGTCCGGCAGAAGACGAGGACGCTTTTGAATTCCGTGCGCTCCAGCAGGAGCTGGAGCAGCTCGAACTTCTGCTGGGCGACGACCGGATAAAAAGCGTGCGCCACGGTCTCCGCAGGCGAACGGCGCATCCCGATCTCGACCTTGGCAGGATTGTGCAGGGCCCAGCCGGCGAGCTGCTCGATCTCCGGCGGAATGGTCGCGCTGAAGAAGAGGGTCTGCCGCTCCCGGGGGCATCGCTGGACGATGCGCCGTACGTCGGGCAGGAAGCCCATGTCCAGCATGCGGTCGACCTCGTCGAGCACGAGTATGTCGATGCGGTCGAGCGTGCAGTTGCCCTGCTCCAGATGGTCGAGCAGCCGGCCCGGCGTCGCCGCTAGGATGTCCATCCCGCGTCGCAGGTCCTCGGTCTGCTTGCCGTAACCGACCCCGCCGTAGACAATCGTGACCCGCAGGTCCGTGAACTTCGCGAAACGGTGAAAGGCCTCCTCCACCTGGAGCGCGAGCTCGCGCGTGGGCTCCAAAACGAGGCAGCGCATCGCCCCGTGGGCCCCCAGCCTCTGGATGATGGGAAGCGCGAAGGCCGCCGTCTTGCCCGTGCCGGTCTGGGCCGACCCGATGAGATCCCGCCCGGAAAGAACGATCGGGACCCCCTGCTGCTGGATCGGCGTCGGATCCACGTAGCCCATTTCCTGCGCGGCGTAAGCGAGCGCGGGTGCGAGCCCAAGATGGGTGAACGCCGTGTCCATCGGCGGAATGTTTACCGGGACAGCGGGCTTGGCGATGTCGCGGCGCACGGGCTCGTACTCTTCCCGGCCGTGGCCGCCCCGGCCGCGGCGGTCGCGGCCTCCACGCCCTCTTCCGCCTTCGCGTCCGCCCCCCGCATCGCGTCTGGCCCCGCCCTCGCGTCCGCCTACGCTCCCGCCCCCCGAACGCGGGCGCGGACCGCCCGCGTCCTGCCCTCTGGGCCGTCCTTCGGGTCTCGGCTGCCCTCCCCCGTGACTCCGGGCGCGGCCCGCGCTCTCGGCCCGGTTGGCAGTGGGTGCGGGCCGCTGGGGCCCGCCGCGGGGAGGGACCGGCTTCCCCGCGGTTCGGCCCTGGCCCGTCTGGGGCCGACCCGTCTCGTTGGGCGCGAGCGAACCGCGCAACTTCGCAATCAACTTTCGGAGCATGTTAGTCGGAACAATCGCATGAAACCACCACCTTCTTCCGTCCGGCCGCTCTTGGCAACCGCTTAAACCGGCCCGGCTCCCGCCTTGCGCCGCCCTGGGTTGTCCTTACAGTGGCGGCCCCATGGCAGGACGCCCCCTCGCCCACTCCGTCCGGACCGTTTTCCTAATTGCCTTGGCGGTCGCGTCCGCCTGCTTCGGCTCCCTCCGCGCCCAGGCCCCCCGGGCAGCGGAGTTCATCGATCCCCGGCCGCCGGCCGCCATCTACCACAATGGCTG
>JBOHXF010000374.1:0-11581 GCA_050737455.1 Opitutaceae bacterium
GATCCGCTCCGCGCTGGCCATCGCGAGCAGCGCCTGGTTGTACTGGTTGCCGATGGTTGTGATGGGCGCGAAAAACTGGTTCACCATCAGAAAAAACATGATCAGGTCGCCCACCCCCATCGCTCCATGGACCGCGCGCCAGCCGCCGAACAGGAGAAGGATCGCGACGAAGAACTGGCTGTTGAGCTCCAGGAGGGGGGCCAGGATGGCGGAAGTCCGCGCCAGGGCGATGTTGTGGCGGGAGTGGTCGGCCAACAGACCCCTGAAGAGCCCCGCGTTTGTCTCCTGGCGCACGAATCCCTGCGTCACCCGCACCCCGTTCACCGACTCAGCCAGCGTCGCCGTCACCCGGCTGAAGCTGTTCGCGGAGGCCCGCGTGAGCCGGCTGAACTTCATCCGGAAGTGGTGGTTCGCGAGCCAAAGAATCGGGGCCATCCCGGCCACGATCAAGAACATGCGCCAGTCGTAGGCGGCCATCACGATCGCGGCAACAGCCATCTGCCCGAATTGGATCGCGCTCACGAATGCCACGTCCTGGATGCCGACCCGCACCGCCTCCACATCGCTCGTCACCCGGCTGATGATCCTTCCGAGCTTCATCCGGTTGAAGAAGCTCATCGGCTGGTTCTGCATCCGCCGGAAGATGTCCGCCCGCAGGCCGTTCACCACGGTCTCCCCTATCTCAAGGGCGAACCGCTGGCGGAAATGGAACATCCCGTCCGTCAGGACCGCGAGCCCCGCGTAGATCGCGATGCCCCAGATCACCTCCCGCATCCGCCCGTTGGCAATGGGCCCCTTGATGATCAGCGAGGTCGTGAAGACGAGCATCGGGAGCTGGATCGCCCGGCAAGCCGTGAAGACCAGCAGCGCCCGGAGCTTGCGCCGCGCCGGCCGCGCGTAGCCGAACAGGCGGCGCGCGAGCCGCCAATCGAGCGGCTTCACAAGATCGTCCCGGTCGTCCTCGTCCGGAATCCGGTGGACGAGCATTAGGTTGGGGTCGAAGACGGCCGGCTTTTTCATGACGCCGCGCGGAGCCGCTCGCCCTCGACGAGCTGAAGATTGGCCACGTGCAGATAGGGTCCGGGAACGCGCATCAGCTCCTCGTGCGAACCCCGCTGCACGATCCGTCCGTTCTGCATGACGATGACGAAATCCGCCCGCCGGAGCGTGCTCAGCCGGTGGGCGACGATGAAAGTCGTCCGCCCCGTGATGGCCCGCTCCAGGGCGTCGAAGATCTCGTGCTCGGTCTCGCTGTCGATGGCTGCGGTCGGATCGTCCAGGAGCAGGATCGCCGGCTCCAGGAGCACGGCCCGGGCGATCGCCAGCCGCTGCCGCTGTCCACCTGAAAGGCTCATGCCGCTTTCGCTGAGCACCGTGTCGTAGCCCTTCGGCAGCCGGATGATGAAGTCGTGGGCGGCCGCAACCCGCGCCGCCCGCTCCACCTCTCCGCGGGTCGCGTGCGGAGAACCGAAGGCGATGTTCGCCGCCACCGTGTTCGAGAACAGGAAGCTCTCCTGGAACACGATCCCGATATTGCGCCGGAGATCGTCGAGCCGGATCCGCCGCACGTCGATCCCGTCGATCAAGAGCCGGCCCACCGAGACATCGTAGAACCGGGGGATGAGCCCCATGAGGACGCTCTTGCCCGCCCCGGTTGCGCCCAGGACGGCGACGCACTGTCCCGACTTCACGTCGAGATCTATGTCCCGCAGGACCGGCTGGTCCGCCTCCGCAGCCGCCGCCGTCGATTGCATCGGCGCGGGCGGTGACATGAGCGACCATTCGGTGGGCCGGTAGCCGAACGAGACATTCTCGAACCGCACGGCACCCTCGAGCCGCCGGCGCCGGACGGCCTTAGGATCGTCTTTCACTTCGATCGGCGCGTCGACGATCTCGAAGACGCGCCGGGCGCCGATGAGCGACTGCTGCACCGAGTTGACGATGTTCGCGATGTTGTTCACCTGCCCGGAGAACTGGTCCAGCAAGCCTGCGAAGACGACGAGGCCCGCTCCGAATGCCAGCTCGTTGTGCACAACCAAGTACCCGCCGTACCCCAGCAGGACCATGTTGTTGATCCGCGTCAGGAAACCCAGCTTCGGTGAAAACAGGCTCAGCCGCCAAAAAATGCCGATCTGCTGCCGGTACACCTCGTCGTTCGCCGCGTCGAACCGCCGCCGGTTCTCCTCCTCCCTCCCGAACGCCTTCGTCACCGAGATGCCCTGGATGCTCTCCGCCAGGATCTGCACCATCTTTTCGACCAACGTGCGATTGTGGGCGTACTCCGGCTGGATCTTCCGCGAGAACCGCGCGGACATGATTGCGAGAAACGGCGTCGTCGCGAGAACCGCGACGGTCAGGCCCACGCTCAGGCTGGCCATGTACGCGACATACACCGTCAGCGAGATGACCATGATCAGGCTTTGAATCAGCACCTGGTCGACGAACATTCGCACCGATTGCACGTCGCTCGTCACCCGGGTGATGATCGATCCGGTCGTGTTCGCGTCGAAGAACCGGAAGGACAGCCGCTGAAGCTTGTCGTAAACCTCCGAGCGCAGGTCGACAACGAGCTTCTGCTGGACGAGGATGTTGACCGAGACCTGGTAGATGTAGTTCAGAATCGCCCGAGCGACGGCCAGGCCCAGGATGAGCCCGGCCAGAAGGAGGAGGACCTTGATCGGCGCCCAGGAGTCCGGCAGATTCAGATGCAGCTTGTTCGCACTGAGCGGGGTATGCTCGGTCCTATGCCGGATGTAATCGATCCCGATGCCGGTGAAACTCAGCCCGAACAGGCCCATCGTGAGCAGCACGAGCTGGATGGCCAGGACCCGGAGGCAATGAAGACGGTACCGCCAAGCCAGACCGAAGAGCCGGGCGACGAGCTGGCCATTCGAGGGTTCTTGGTGGGAAGCCGTTGCGAGCGCCTGCGCCATCGAAAACCGCCATCGTACCCGAGCGCGACCGGCACGCAATGAATTCGGGGGGAGGCGGCGCGCCCATCGCTCCCCGCCGGCTTCAAGTTACAAAGCCGGAGCAGCTTACCCCATTTGATGTCCATGCGGTATGGCCACGGCCCCGAAGCGCGGGCACCGCGAACGCGTTTCGCCGCGACGGTCGAGACCGCCGCCCAATTGCGCCAATCGCGGCTGAAGCGCCAGCCGGTTAACGCCGTTCCTGGTTCCGCTCCGCCTGCTCCCGCAGGAGCCGTCGCCGCCGGACCTCGTCGGCCACGGCCTGCAGCCTCCGCAACTCATCCGCCGGCGTCGGGTTGAGGACTATGGGGATGTTGCCCGGACCCATGATGGGCGCCTCCCCGATCTTGCTCGCCTTCAGAGTCAACGGAACGATCTGCCCGTTGACATCAATGGTTGCCGAGTCCCTTCGAGGATCGGCCGCCTTTACCAGAATCCCGTCGGCCGACTGGTTCAGCGCCAGCCAGACGCTGGTCCGTTTGGACGGATTGTAGAAATTGTAAGTCGTCCCCACCGAAGTGGACATCACCCCGCGGAGCTCGATCCCGTTGGGCCCTTCCGTCCGTCCCCCGGGCCCTCCCGCCTGCCCTGACGGCGGCAGGAAAGGGGAGCGGTCCTGGGCCCTGAGCACGACCCCAAGCAGACCCAATCCCAACGCGGCGATCGCGGGAAACCGGAGAGCTCGCCAAACCTTGGTCATGGAAGAGATGGGCGAATCTATGGTTGACGCGCAAGCCGAGGTCAAGTGACGGCCGGGCCGCTCAAAGGATGATCCGGCTCCTCCACTCGGGCCGCGGCAACGGCCGATCGCGCCACGGGCCGAACATCCGGTACCGCGCATGCCCGACCGCGGCGTATCCCGCGTCGCGGACGGGCCGCGGGACCCAGGTCAGCATCGCCCCCACGATCCCGGCGATCCCCCCACAGACCCGCAGGGCGGCGGCCACGGCGTCGCTGTGCGAGCGGAAATCCTTCCTGTCCTGCCGCCCCCAATCCGGCACGAAATACACCGTGGACAGCTCGTCCTCCGGCAGCCCGTGCCGGGCCAGAAAGCCCTTCGCCGGCTCCCGCTGCAGCGGCGAGTACCGCATCCGCCCGGCCCGGTCCCAGCGCATCAGCACCCGGATCACGCGATTGCACAGCCCGCATTCGCCGTCGTACAGCACCACGGGATCGGGGGCGGGAAACATGCCATGCAAAAGCTGGACCGGGCCCGCCCAAACGCAAGCCCGCCCGGGCCGGGCCCGCGGGCGCCCGGCTGCCACTAGAAGCCGGCCGGCTCAGCCCACCGCGATTTTCCGCGGCTTGATCGCCTCGGCTTTAGGCAGCGACAGCCGCAGCACGCCGTCGGCCATCTCGGCATGGATCTTTTCGAGATCCAGGGCGTTTTCGTGCTCCAGGACGAGTTCGTAGGGCGCCTCCGGCGATTCACGGTAGACCGCCGTCCAGCCGTCCGGCTGTTTCCAATTCCGGCGTCCCACGATGCGGAGCTGGTCGCGTTCGGCGGTGATCTCGACGTTTTCCTTCGAGACTCCGGGCAGGTAGCAGACGACGCTGTAGGCGTCGTCCGCCTCGTCGACCTGGAACCGCGGCTTGATGCCGACGACGCTGGCGCCGTCGCGACGAGCGGGCTCTCGGGTGAATGAGGGAATGAGGGTGTCAAAAAAGGCCATGATGATTTCTCCTGTATTTCGATGTTTTTGGTTTCCGTGGGATTCAGTGCACCGTGACCGGCACTTTCTTCGGCTTGGTTTCCTCACGCTTCGGCAAGGTCACGGTCAGGACTCCGTCCTCGAAAGAGGCGGCCACCTTGTCGGCCTGAACGTCATCGGGCACGTTGATCGAACGGCTGAACGAGTAGGTTTCCTCCTCTTCGCCGTGTTTCTGCTTGCGGGTCGCCGAAACGCTGAGATACCCCTCGACCATCTCGACGTTGAGGTCGTTCCGGGAAACCCCCGGCAAGTCGGCCCGGACGTAGGTGTTGTCCTTGTCCTCGTACAGGTCGACCGGGAACTGGTTGCCTCCGAGCGGGCCGCCCAAGCCTCCGAGAGCGGATTCGAACGCCCGGCCAATCTCTTTTTCCAATCCGGTCCACGGGCCGCGGCCGAAGCCGACCGCCGGAGCGAACCCGCCGTTGGGAATGTAACGCGTGAGTCTCATATGGATGTCTCCTTTTCGGTAATATGGTTTTTCATGCCATGAGCCATGCATGCCGAATGCCCGCGGCGGGGGATATTCCCGGCCATTGGTTTGCAGGGTCTTGCACCGGACGCCGGGCTGGGCGCGCGGCATCTTGTCGCTCGGTGCGCCATGGCCGTGTGCCAGAACGGATCGAGAGCCCGATCATGCGCTGCACGCCGAATCCGGATCCGTCCGCGACCCGAGCGGCCGCGCATTTGGCACGGTGGGCGCCCTACCAGAGTTCAACCGGCCCCTTCGGCACAGGAATGCCGTCCGCTGAGGCACCCTCGCCGCCCCGCATGAACGAGGCCACCATCGGCGCCTGCCGGTACATGGGCAGCAGATCTCCCCCACCGTCGCAGAACCGCCGCCGCCAGGTGGCGTATTCCCCGAGCGCCCGCTCGAAATCTTCTCGGGAGCGGATCCCGATGATTGCCTGCTTGAACGGCTTCGCCGGCCCGAACCGTCTGGCATACCACGGCGCAACGCGGCGGAACATGCGCGCGCCGTGCTCCTCGCCGTAGAACTCGCAGTACCGTTCGAAATGCCTCCGCATCACTCGGATCCGCTCCGGAAAGTCGGGCTCTGGCTCAAGCACCCCCGTTGCGAGGTACCGCTCCGTCCGGCGGAAGATCCACGGATCGTAAAAGGCCCCCCGCCCGATGCTTACCCCGGCGCAGCCGGTCTCCCCTATCATCACCCGCGCGGCTTCGGGCGTGGTCACATCCCCGTTGCCCACCACCGGCACCGAACGCGCGGCCGCAACAACGGCGCGGATCCCGGCCAGATTCACGCGGCCGCCGAAGCCTTGGGCCCGGGTGCGCCCATGCACGAAAATCGCGGCGACCCCGGCGCCCTCCAGAGCCCGCGCCAATTCCGGCGCCGTCAGGTTATCGTCGTCCCATCCCAGCCTCATCTTCGCCGTCACGGGCACCTTGACTGCCTCCACCATGCCCCGGATGAGCTCCGCGGTCCGGCTCATCTCCGTCATCATGGCCGACCCGCCGCCGATCTTCGTCACCTTGCGCACGGGGCATCCCATGTTTACGTCCACCGACTGGACCCCGAGTTCCTGACAGCGCACAGCCGCGTCCCGCATCTCCTCCGGCACGCTCCCAAAGAGCTGGACCGCGAGCGGCCGGTCCTCATCGCAACTGGCCACGAGCTGAAGGGCCCGCACATTGCCCTCCAGGAGCGAGCGGGCGTTCACCAGATCCGTGGTCGCCCAGCCCAATCCGCCCAGCTCCCGCACGGTGAGCCGCATCGGCAGGTTGGTGTACCCCGCGAGCGGCGACAGAAACAAATTGGACTCAATCCGATACGGCCCCAGTTGCATCCGTACCATTGAACCGCCCGCGCCCCCCGCCCGCAAGCAGCGCGGGGCATCCGGCCGGAACGCATCGGCGCAGAGGCAGACCTCCGGGCTAACCGGTCCGCTCGGCGACCGCGCGCTTCATCCGCCGCAGCGCCTCCGCCAGTGTGCCACGAGGGCATCCGAAATTGAGCCGGACATAATGCCCCGGCCGGGCGCCGAACGGCGCCCCGTCGCTTAGCCCCACCCCGTGCGCCTCGAAGTGCGCCTGCGGATGCTCCAAATGCAGATCCGCGACGTTGAGCCACGCCAGGTACGTCGCCTCCACCGGCGCCTCCAGCCGAACCGCCGGCAGTTCCTTCGCGAGAAATCCCGCCAGATAATCCCGGTTAGCCCGCAGATAGGCGATAAGCTCGAGCCGCCAAGGTTCGCTCCGTCCATACGCCGCCTCGCAAGCGGCGTATCCCAACGCGGTGACCTCCGCGACGATGCCCGCCGCCGCCTGCTGAAAATGCCTCCGCAGCCGGGCGTCCGGAATGATAGCGATCGACACCCCCAACCCGGGAATATTGTAGGTTTTGCTGGGCGCCATGAGCGTGATCGACCGCGCAGCGATCTCCGGCCCCGCCAGCGCCGCCGGGAAATGCCTGTGCCCATCCGCGAACGCGAGGTCGCAGTGGATTTCGTCCGAGCAGAGGACAAGCCCCCGCCTCACGCAGAACTCCCCGAGTCGGCGCACCTCCTCCGGCCGCCACACACGCCCGACCGGATTGTGCGGGTGGCAGAAATAGGCCAGCCTAGTCCGTTCGGTGACCGCCGCCTCAAGGGCCTCCCAATCGATCTCCCACCGGCGCGCCTCCCGGACGAGCCGCAGCGGCACCGGCCGCGAGGCCCGCTCCTGATGGTTCGGCGCGTTAAGGAACGGAGGGTACACAGGCGTCAGCGCGAGCACTTCCTCGCCCGGCCCCGCGAACGCCCTGGCCGTCACGTTCAGCCCGACGACAAGCCCCGGCAGCCATAGGATCCACGCCGGATCGATCTTCCAGCCGTACCGGCCTTCCATCCCCGCCACCACCGCGTCCACGGTCGATGGGAGCGGCCGGGCGTACCCGAACACCCCGTGATCCACCCGCCGGCGCAGCGCGTCCACGATCGCCGGCGACGAGCGGAAGTCCATGTCGGCCACCCAAAGCGGAAGCACATCCCGCCCCGCGTACCTCAGCCACTTCTGGGAGTCGGTCCCCCGCCGATCCGGTCCGTTGTCGAAATCAAAGCTCATGCTCCCCTCCATCCTGATCGGCCTCCGCCTGCCGGTGCAAGGCTCGGGGGCGAACCGCCTTCAATGGGTGAAGGCCGCCGGATCGGAGCCGCGAGCCGCGCCATTTCCACCGTCGTTGGCGCCGACGACCGCGATCGCGGCATTCCCTGCGGCGATCCCCGCCGAGATCGCCGGGTTCGAGCCCGAGGCAACCGCGGTTGTGATCGCCGCGCCTTCAGACGCAGCGACGGCCGTCGCTGCGCTCACGATGGCCGCGGATTGGACCGGTGAAGCGGCTGCGGCACCCTGGGCGATCGCCGGGACCAAAGCGGGGACCGCAGTCGCGGCAGCCGTGGTGATCGCCACTGCTTGCGACGGAGCGGCAGTGACCGCCGCGGCGGTCACCGCCGCGGCGATCGCGGGCGCATCGGCGGGGTCCTCCGCGACCGCGCTTTTGATGGCGGCGGCGGCGATTGCGGGCCCATGCGCGGGCACCGCGCCGATGGCCGAGGCGGTGATCCCGGCTACGGATGAGCCCGGAAGGCGGACCGCGGCGGCAGCGATAAATGAAGCTTCATTCGGAGCGGCGCTCGCCGCGGCGGCTGTGATGGCGTCGGCATGGCTTGGGTGTGCTTCTATCGCCTGTGCGGTGATTTGAGGGGCATCGGCCGTATGGGCCCGGATCGCGACGGCGAGGCGCGCCAGGCTGCTTCCAGTGTAAGCGCATGCGCCAAGGGCCAGCAGCAGAGCCGGGAAGGACAAGGATAGTTTTTTCACGCTCAATAAGGTTGGCTGAGATCCCAATCCTTGGAAATATCGGCCAGGCTCATCGTTCCTCGATGGTTTTGTGCAACGACCGGAGCCGATCGCCGCCTTCGCGGGCCATTTCGCCGCACGCTTTCGGTTGAGGCTCCGCGAAGCGTCCGGATTTGTTAATCACAACTAACTATTAATTAGCATGTTGCCGTCATGAATCATGAGATGGACGGGTATTCATCGTATCCGGCGCGAAATAATCTCGCTGGAAAGGCCGGCGGACAGCCATTCGGATGATTGCGTGATCGCGATATCCCATTTTTGGGCGCTCGTGTTCGGGACAATCGTCGGGCTGCTCCCGATCATCAATCCCCTTGCGGCGGCGACAACGTTCCTCGCGATCACCGAGGGGGACTCGGCGGAGCGGAGGCTCGATCAACTCAGGAAGGCCTGCCTCTACATGGTGGCGATCCTGGTGGCGTTTCTCGTGGGCGGGACATTCATCATGGCTTTTTTCGGGATTTCGATTCCGGGGCTGCGCATCGCCGGCGGGATGCTGGTGGTGGGGATCGGTTGGCGGATGCTCCTGGGCCAGGCGGAAATGGACGAGCATGCCAATCCCGAGGCACGGGCCAAGGCCGACATCTCGTTTTCGCCTCTGGCGATGCCGATGCTGAGCGGGCCCGGGTCGATCGCGGTCACCCTGGGGTTCACCTCGCTCGCGACGCGGTGGTGGGACTACGCGGCGATCATCCTTGGGATCGTGATCGTGGCCGCGCTCTCGTACGGCGTCCTCCGGGCGTCGACCAAGGTCGTTCGGTTGATCGGACCGAATGGAATGAGCGCGCTCACGCGGATAATGGGCTTCCTGCTCGTCTGCATCGGCGTCCAGTTCGTGGTGAACGGCATCGTGGGGGTCGTCACCGAACCGTCGGTAATGCGGGCGATCCGGGGGGTCCTCTGAGGCGGGGCTAGCCGGCGGGAGGCGGAGGGAAGGCGGAGCGGATCGCCGCGGCCACGTCGTCGGGCGTGAAGGGCTTCGAGAGAACGGCGACGGCGCCGAGCTTCTTCGCCATGCGAAGGTAGTCGTTGCCGGAGATCCGTCCGCCGCCGGAAATGGCGATGACGGGGATGGCGGGATGGGTGCGCCGGAGGCGGGTCAGCAGCTCCAGGCCGTCGAAATCCGGCATCAGGAGGTCAGTGATGATCAGATCGAACGGATGGGCCTGCAACTCGGCCAAGGCTTTTGCGCCGTCGCTCACGCCCACCGCCGTGTGGCCGAACTTGCCAAGGACCGTCCGTAACGTGTCGCGGACAAGCGATTCGTCATCGACGATAAGAACGCGGAGTTCCGGCATGACGGGGGCCGAATCTGGCAGGATCGGACCGCGAGGAAAGCTCGTTCGCGCCATATTTCGGCGGAAACCGGGCAATAGGCCTGGGATTTTTGCCGGGGACCGGCGGGTTCTTGGAACAAGGCCATCCAATTTTCGTCCTTCCGCTCCGCCCTCCGCTTTGTCAGCCTCTCCCCCTTTGCCGCCTTTCATGAAACGAATTCCCTTGGTTCTAGCGCTTGGTTTGTTGGCCGCCGGAACGGGCGGATGCTCGCACATCCCCTTCTTTGGCAGGAAAAAGGCGGTGTATCTTCAGCCGGGGAAGCTGAAGCCGAGCAAGCATATCGCGACCGATGTCGAGAAGGAGTTCGAGTCGCGCTGGGTCGACCAGCGGACGTCGGATCTGATTAACCAGGGGCTGACACCGGAAGCGGCGCGGGCGCAGGCGGTGAATGAGTTCAAGCTGAAGTTCCCGGCAACGGGCATCGCGAAGCAACTGCCCTGAGCGAATCGGCCGATGCCATGACGGCGGTCGAGCGGCACTTGGCGGAACTCGGCGCATGCCGGAGATGCCCGGGCATGTTCGGACCGGCGGTAGTGGGGCGACCGGTGGCGAGCCGCGTGATTTTGGTCGGGCAGGCGCCCGGAGACAAGGAGCCGAAACTCGGCCGGCCCTTCGCGTGGACCGCGGGCAGGACGCTGTTCCGCTGGTTCGCGGAGGCGCTAAGCTGGAGCGAGGAGGAGACGCGGGCGCGGATTTACTTCGCTGCGGTGTGCCGATGCTTTCCCGGGAAGCGGCCGGAAGGGGGCGACCGGGTGCCGGTGCCCGCGGAGATCGCGGCATGCGACGTCTGGCTGCGGCGGGAGTTCGAGCTCCTGCGACCGGAGCTCGTCCTGCCGGTGGGCAAGCTGGCGATCGGCAAGTTCATCCCGGCGGCGCCGCTCGCCGAGGTCGTCGGGCGGAAGATTCGGATCAAATTCGGGGGGCGCGCGGCGGATCTGATTGCCCTTCCCCATCCGTCGGGCGCGTCGCCCTGGCATCGCATGGAGCCGGGGAAGACCCTTCTCCAGCGCGCCATGAGGCTCGTGGCGGAACATCCGGCGGTGCGCTGATTTCCCCGCGGAATCGGAACTGAGGCTTGATTGGCGGGGACAGTCCCGCCTAATTTTTCCCGATGCGGTTCTCGATTTTGTTTGGAGCCCTGCTTTGCATCGGAATTCTGCCGGCGCCCCGCGCGCACGCACAAGGCGAACCGCTGTCGCCCGACGACCTCGCTTATGTGTACAAGACCTGGCCGCAGGTTAAAGAGACGAGCACCGGGATCCGATATTTCATAGAGAAACCCGGGCACGGAAAGCCGCCGGGGCCTGGCGACTTGGTCGGGGTGCTGTACACCGGGTGGCTGCTCCACGGAAAGGAGTTCGACCGAGAGACGAATCCGAAGCATCCATTCACCTTCCGGGTGCAGCGCTATGCCGTGATCAAGGGATGGGACCAGATCGTGCAGTTCATGAAGCCTGGGGAAAAGCGCTTCGTCATCATCCCGTCGACCCTTGCCTACGGCACAGAGGGGCGGCCGCCGCTGATCCCGCCGGACGCCACGCTTCTCTTCGAGATGCATCTCGTCAGCGTGCAGCGGGAGCCGCCCGCAAGCTGAAGCGGGGCAGGGGGAACAAAAAGGCGGAGCCGTTCGGGCTCCGCCTTTCGATCGGAAAAGTATTCCGCCTAGTACCGGCGCTCGCCGCGATCGCGGCCACCGCCGAAGCC
>JBOHXF010000375.1:0-3623 GCA_050737455.1 Opitutaceae bacterium
GGAACGAGCCCAACCTCGATTTCTGGACGGGCGAGCCGAAGCAGGCGACCTACTTCGAGCTTTACGACGCGGCGGCCCGAGCGATCAAGGGCGTTGCCTCGACGATCCGCGTCGGCGGACCGGCCACGGCCCAGGCCGCGTGGATCCCGGCGTTCATCCAGCACTGCGCGGACCATCATGTCCCCCTCGATTTCGTCTCGACCCACATCTACGGCGACGACCCGCCGCGAGCTGTCGGCGCCGACCATCCGGTGTCGATGCGGGACCTCGTGGGACTCGCCACGCGGAAGGTCTTTCGCGAAGTCGGCTCCTCGCCGATGCCGCACCTGCCGATCATCTTCAGCGAATTCAACGCGACCTCCTCCAACAACCCGGCCATCACCGATTCGAGCTTCATGGGTCCGTGGATCGCCGACACGATCCGCGAGTGCGACGGCTTCACGACCGTGATGTCGTATTGGGACTTCTCGGATGTGTTCGACGAGCAGGGAGTGGTCCGAAAGCCCTTTTACGGAGGCTACGGCCTCATCGCCGAGGGCCACATCCCGAAGCCGTCCTTCAACGCCTTCGCGATGCTCCATCACCTGGGCACCGAGCGCCTGCCCGCCCCCGCGCCCTGGATCCTCGCGACGCGCCGTTCGGACGGCTCTCTGGCGATAGCCGTCTGGCATTACGCTCCCCCGCGGGCGGCCGGGCCCGATCGCGAATACGATATCGAGATGCGCGGCTGGAAGGGCGCCGACACCGCCCGGGTGCAGATCCTTGACGCCCATCACGGCTCCGCCCTGGGCGCCTGGAACCGGATGGGCTCCCCTGCGTATCCCAGTCAGGAGCAGGAGCGGGAGCTGCAGGAGTCGGCCAAACTGCCGGCGCCCACCAGCGTGAATCTGACCAACGGCACCTTGAAACTCTTTCTCCCTGTCCATGCCTTGGCCTTGGTCCAACTCTCCAGCGGACCAGGCGGTTGATTTCGGGGCGGCGGACTGATCGCCGAAGCCGATTGCCGGCGCCGAATGCGCCCGGGGCGAAATGGGTTCGGTTGGGACCGGCAGACGAAAGAAATCCGCTTGCGCGCCCGGCCGCCTTCCGCTGTGAGGTCATATGGCCCAAACGATCGCCGTCCTCGACTTCGGTTCGCAATACACCCAGGTGATCGCCCGCCGGGTGCGCGAATGCCAGGTCTACTCCAGGATCTACGCCTACGCGACCCCCGCGGCCGAGTTGAAGCGGGACGGCGTGATCGGCATCATCCTCTCCGGCGGCCCGAGTTCGGTCTACTCCCGCAAAGCCCCGCGACCCGACCCCGCCATCTTCACCCTGGGCGTGCCTGTCCTCGGCATCTGCTACGGCATCCAGCTCATGGGCCATCTCCTGGGCGGAGTCACCGCGAGGAGCGACCACCGCGAATATGGCCACGGCACTCTGAACATAACCAAACCCGGGCGCCTCTTCGCCGGCCTGCCCCGCAAGCTCCGCGTCTGGAATTCCCACGGCGATAGGATCGCCAGGCTTCCTCCGGGTTTCGTCTCGATCGGCACGACGGAAAACTCCCCCTACGCAGCCATCGAGGACCGCCGCCGGAACTTCTACGGCATCCAATTCCATCCGGAAGTGTTCCACACCGAGCGCGGGCTCGATGTTCTCCGCAATTTCCTGCGCGTCGTCTGCCGCGCCGCGGGCGATTGGACCACCCGCGACTTCATCGCCCATGCCATCGCGAACCTCCGGGCCACGGTCGGCAAATCCCGCGTCCTCCTCGGCCTCTCCGGAGGGGTGGACTCCTCCGTCGCCGCGGCGCTGCTCCACCGCGCCGTCGGCAAGCAGCTCACCTGCGTGTTCGTGGACAACGGCCTTCTGCGCGCCGGCGAACGCGAATCGGTCGAATCGCTCTACAGCCGCCACTTCCGCATCGACGTCCGGGTAGTCGACGCCTCGAAGCTCTTTCTGAGGCGCCTGAAGTCGGTCGCCGATCCGGAGCAAAAGCGGAAGGTCATCGGCCGCACCTTCATCGAGGTGTTCGAAAGATCCCTCCGCTCGATCGGCCGCGCCGATTTCCTCGCCCAGGGCACACTTTATCCCGACGTCATCGAAAGCGTCGCCATCGGCAACAATCCCGCCGCCCTGATCAAGTCCCATCACAACGTCGGCGGCCTGCCCGATCGCATGAAGCTTCGCCTCCTGGAGCCGCTCCGGGAACTGTTCAAGGACGAGGTCCGCAAGGTGGGCACCGCCCTCGGTCTCCCCCGCGAAGTCGTCTGGCGCCAGCCCTTCCCCGGACCCGGCCTCGGGGTCCGGGTCGTCGGCGAAATCGTCCCCGGGCATTTGGACATCCTCCGCCGCGCGGACGCCATTCTTCAGGAGGAGATGGTGCGAAGCGGCTGGTACTGGAAAGTGTGGCAGTCGTTCTGCGTCTTCCTGCCGGTGCGGTCGGTGGGCGTCGTCGGCGACGAGCGGAACTACGCCCATGTCGTCGGCTTGCGGATCGTCGAAAGCATCGACGCCATGACCGCCGACTGGACCCGGCTTCCCTACGAGCTTCTGCAGAAGATCTCCAGTCGCATCACGAACGAGGTCCGCGGCGTGTCCCGCGTCGTCCTCGACATCAGCTCGAAGCCGCCGGCAACGATTGAATGGGAGTAGGCCCCGCTTGAAAATAGGTCGCAACCTTGCCGGGCCCTGCCAGTCTTACCGCCGATGAAAGTCGTCAGATTTTTCGCGCTCTTCGCTCTCGGCGCCGTGGGCGCCCATGCGGGCGAGCTTCCGATCATCGCGAAGGCCCGGGCGTATCTGGGCGCGGACGCCGCGCTCGACGCCGTGCGCTCCCTGCACCTCGTCGGCCATATCGTCATCCACCAGCCCGGCAAGCCCGACACACCCGTCACGTTCGACCAGGTATTCCAAAAGCCCTGCGAGGAGAGCCTCACCGCCGTCTTCAAGGACCGCTTCTTCCGCAAGGTCCTCGACGACTACGACGGCTGGATGCGCGTCCAGGCCCACAAACCCGGCGAGCCGCTTGAGTTCGACGACCGCCGCTCGCCGAGCCTCACCATCCTCGACGTCGATGAAATCCTCAGCCTCCGCGCCGACGCATGGGAGAATCTGAGCTTCTACCGCGGCATCGAATCCGTCGACGGGAGCCTCAAGGATCTCGGTCCCGCCACCGTCGACCACGTCGCCTGCGATGAGATCGAATTCCAGCACCCCGGGGGCATCGCCTTCTACAGGTATTTTGACCGGGCGACCGGCCGGTTGGTGTTCACCCGGACGAGCAAGGGTTCGCAGATCCGCGAAAGCGGCTACCGGGTTGTGAGCGGCATCCGTTTTCCCGCCAAGATCATCCTGACCGACCGTGACGCGGCCGGCAAGGAGCAGACGACCACCATGTTCGTCGACCGGGTCGTCGTGAATCAGGACTTCCCGGAAAGCTTTTTCGCGATGCCCTTGCCGCCGATCGCGGACTCCTCGGCTCCGGCCGAGTCCGCTCTCGCGCCAGCACAGCCGGCGGCCTCCTCCAGCCCCGCGTCCGCGGTTCCGCCCGCATCGACCGAGCCGTGAAGCGCCTGATCGCCGGCCGCCCGGGATTTCAGGACCGGCTGGAGGCCTTCAGCCGAGGCGGTGCGCCG